>NZ_JBBKBP010000017.1:0-92305 GCF_037890165.1 Blautia sp. HCN-1074 | reverse complement strand
ACCTTATCCCCCGAAACCGAGCCGACAGGAATGATCTGGCGGACTTGGCGTACCTTATCCCCCGAAACCGAGCCAACAGGAATGATCTGACGGACTTGGCGTACCTTACAAATTTTTTAGTCCCTCTTACCTACTCTTATAGAACCAAGCCACCGCCGCCCACAAATCCTGATTCCTCTGATACATCGGCTGATACTCCTCAATCGGCATCGGACACTCACTCCCCCCATTCTCAATCGTAACCGCCGGGATCCCCAGATTCAGCACAAAATAATCACTACACCCAGTCGCATCCGTAGAATCCTGCACCGTAGAATGCATCTCATACCCCGTCACATCCGACACACACTGTGCCAACTCCTGATCCGCATTCAGCACATCACCCTGACTACCATAATTCCAATAAATCAAATTTCCAAAAGAATGATATGCAATACAACAATCCAAATCATAATTCTCTGCAACGCTCAGCACAGCCTTCGATTCAGTCTCACTCGCCGGAGCCGTCCCCTTATAGCACTCTGTGGAAGGACCAGACGCTCCAATATACGACTCCCATCCTGCATCAAAATTCCGGTTCAGATCAACCCCTTCTGCATTTGCCTTCCAGGTTCTGAAATACTGCTCCATATCCGAACTTCCTTTTCCATTTGCAAGATCCGTCTGATAGCACTGCTCAACCTGTTTTTTCAGATTTTCATCATGAATCCCCTCCACTCCATCCTGACTGATCGTCACCCCATCAGGATTTACCATCGGAATAATATGCAGGCAAACATTCTCAAACACATCTTTCCATGTCTGCCCTGCATAACTTCTTCTCTCAGAATCCCTCAGATAATCTTCAATCTGATTCATTGCCAAAACTGTATTCATATATTCTCTGGCATGCATGGTCGCCTGAATAAGAATATGATGCTCCGCATTTACATCCCCAAGAACTACCTCTGTAATGTCTCTGCCATCCGCAGTTGCTCCCAAAGAATCCACTTGCATCTGCCCCGGATACCGTTCCTCCAACGCATCCAAATCCCGCTTCATTTGTTCATACGAATACTTTAAATTACTTACCTGTACAATTGGAATTTCCACTTCTGTTGCATATACATTTACCATTCCAACACTTCCAAACAACATTCCAACTGCTCCAATTATAATCTTTCTATATAATATCCTTATCATAAAAACACTTTACTCAAACGCAAGATAATCAGCAAGTGAATATCCGTGTTGTCCCATATAATAAATTTCATAAAATCCATTTGATGCTGTACCTACATAGCTTACTGTAGAACCTAATGGTATCTGGCAGATTTCCCCTGAATCCACATCTGGCTGCGGACGTAAAGTAATACTTTCATTACAATTCACCACTCTACATGTAGAATAACTTGAACTGCCAGAAGATGAAGATAAATAACTTGCTAATGAATAACCTCTGTTTCCATTATAAATAATTTCATAAAATCCATTTGATGCTGTTCCTACATAACTTACCGCTGATCCCAATGGTATCTGACAGATTTCTCCTGAATTCACATCTGGCTGCGGACGTAAAGTAATACTTTCATTACAATTTACTACATAATAAGTCTCATAATTTGCTACATTCGTCTGCGCCAGAGCAGCTGCCGCAGTTTCTGCTGGTTTTGTAGAAGACAAATAAGATGCCAGTGCATACCCTGTACTCCCATTATAAATAACTTTATAGAACCCATTCTGTGCTGTCTCAATATAACTTACCGCTGATCCTAATGGTATCTGAAGAATTTCCCCTGAATTCACATCTGGCTGTGGACGTAAAGTAATACTTTGTTTGCAATTTACTACATAGTAAGTTGGATACTGATTCCGCGGCACTGCCTGCTCCACCTTCTGAGGTACCGGAGTTGCTGTTGGTACCGGAGTCGCTGTCAACTCCACTTCTTTTATTGCCTCTGTACCTTTTTCCTTCTCCGTTTTCTCCTTTTTCTCAGTAATTTCTGTAGTTTCTGCCGTTTTTTTATCTCCATTTTCAAAACTTATTGATACTGTACATCCGCTCATAGAAACAGTTAATGCTAATGACAATGTACTAATAAGTATACTTAATTTTTTCTTCTTCATTTTATAAATCTCCTCCTTTGGTAAGAATATATTACCACAACTTCTATCATTTTATCTCATTAAGATAATAAAATAACTGATTTTTTTCGATAACCAACCTCCTCCACGCAAGAGAAACTCCTGTAGATCAGGATTCTTCGCATGCGACAGTTCACCTTAAAATCACAATTCCTCTCCACCCCCAATAACCAGCCAGGCCCGCCAGACAATTCCTGTCGAGCGACATTTGCAGGGGCTTTAGAAAAACTTAGCCTCGGGAAATCCGCGTTATGAGCAGATCACTCACTGTCTGAGCGCAGCGAGTTTGAGTTATCTGCGAATGCCTTTAGCGGATTTTCCGAGGCTTAGCTTTTCTTAAGTCCCGAAACCGAGCCGACAGGAATTGTCTGGTGGGCCTGGCGTACCTTATTCAAAAAAACAGACAACCGATCCCAAAACCGATTGTCTGCCCCAAATAACTCAATCCTTCAATCTGCACACCATATCCCACAGTGCCTTAGCAGAATTAAAATTCTCTGGAATAATATCTGCCGGTGTAATAGTAATGTCATAAGTATCCTGCAATTCACTCACAATAGACAGGATTGCAAAGGAATCAAGAATTCCATCATCAATTAAAGTATCGCAGTTCTCAAAATCTGCATCCGGCTGGATCTCTTCCAGTAATTCAATTAATTCTTCCATTGTTTCATATCTCCTTATTTTTTGTTTTTCGGTATTGCCATGGTCTTTTATTTCTCTGAATTTAAAAGATCTGTATGTACACCATCCCGTACCATACGCAGCCCTTCTCCCTCTGTCCAGAAATAAACTCTCGGAAGCGGACGGCTAAGGAATAAATAAATCCCCTCCGTAACAGAATAAGCACCTACCCGTTCAAATACCAGTATATCATGAAGTTGCGGTTTGTGAAGTGGAAATCGCTTTACGACTACATCGCTGACCGTACAAAGTGCCCCACAAAGATTCCAGGATTCTTCTTCTCCCTCTGTCTTCTCACTTCCTTCTGTATCAAGCTGTGTACAGTACGGCTGTTTCATTGCCATCGCCTGTCCATAATAATTCAGGTGATTGATACCACCATCCATGATCACATACGGCTGTTCTTTATTCACCTTCATATCCACGATTGATGTTACATAATATCCACAGGCTGCTGCCAGAAATCTTCCCATCTCAAGAACAACCTTACCCTTGAAATTAAGACTTTCCAGAAGTACTCTGAACTCACTCAGAACGTTCTCCACGTCCTCGCTCTTATCCTTCTTAAAATATGGAACAAAAAATCCCGGACCATACTCAAGCGCCTGTGCTTCAAATCCACTTTCAGATTTCAGCTCCCCGATAAATTCATCCAGATGCTCCAGCTCTGTTTTCATCTGACTGAGCTCTTTCTTCTGAGTTCCGGAATAGAACTGAAGACCTTCTATCTCAATCCCCTGATAATCTGTTCTGTCAGAAATAATCTTCCTGATATCAGATTCATCTACACCAAACTGATTTCCGCTTGTCACGCGGATCAGCACCGTAATCTTCATGCCAAGTCTCACTGCAGTATCATTCAAAATCTGTAAATGCTGCAAAGACTCTACAGTATACACGCCCTTTCCGCCATATGTAGAAAGTACATATTCCATATCTTCGGGGTTCTTATACACACCCGAAAGAACAATTCTTTCCATCGGCACACCAACACGCTCACAGATTCTGAATTCACCTGGTGAGCACACTTCAAATGTCGGAACTACATCCATCATTGGTCCTGTAAGAAAAGGATTTGCCTTCATAGCATAACATAACTGTGCGCTCTCTCCAAGACAGCCCTGCACTTTTTTTACAAATTCCTTCATCTTATCCAGATCAAAAACATAAGCTGGAGTTGGAGTATGTTCTTTCTCAATCAGTTCTTTTATAAATCCATAGGAACTCATTTCTTTTCCTCCTGATACATAGCTGTAAGAGCTTTTCTGTCAATCTTTCCATTCTTTGTAAGAGGCATTCTCTCCACCTGGCGGAATACATTCGGAACCATAAAAGCAGGTACATACTGCCCCAATGCTTTTGCCAGCGGTCTTCTCTCGATATCTCCTTCATAAAAAGCTACAATCTTGCTCTTAACTGTATCAAAAATACAGCAGCTTCTCACAATCTCCGGAACCTTATCCATAGCAGCCTCGATTTCTCCAAGCTCAATACGATGTCCCATATGCTTAATCTGGAAATCCTTACGTGTTGCAAAGCACAACTCACCACGTTCATTATAATAAGCAAGATCACCGGTTCTGTACATTGGTTCCAGATATCTGTCATTCAGCGGATTCTGAACAAAGACCTTCGCAGTCTGTTCTCTGTTTTTGTAATATCCCAGTGCAAGTGCACTTCCGGTTACGCAGAGTTCACCATTTTTATTTTTCTCTGTGATCAGCTTGTCATCTTCATCCAAAAGGAATACTTTTTCATTTGGAAATGCCTTGCCCATAGGAAGTACATCTCCAGGCCGGAACTCCCTGTCTACAATATAATACGTACAGTTACATGTGATCTCAGTTGGTCCATAAATATTTACATACATAACATCCGGCAGATATTTTCTCCAGATATTCAGATGTTTCACAGGCATAGCCTCTCCTGAGAAAAGAATCTTCTTAATCTTATCCGGAACTTTATATTCAAATCCGTTCAGAGTTGAGATAATACACAGCGCAGATACCGCCCACACCAGCGTAGTCACTTCCCTCTCGATCAGATAATCAATCAATTTCATCGGGAAAGAGAATAGCTGCTTCGGAATAATCTGGACAGTTGCTCCTGTCTTCAGTCCGGAATAAATATCCTTAACAGATACATCAAAATCCCAGGGTGCCTGATTTCCCATTACATCTTTATCTGTAATATCAAAAAGCTCTGTAAAACAATCGATAAAATCAAGTACTGAACGATGTCCTACCACAACACCCTTGGGAACTCCTGTTGACCCGGAAGTAAAAATTCCATACAGCGGATCCACATCCAATGCCTGTTCTCTGATCTCATTCAGCACCGCTTCATTCTCCTGCTCAGCTGCAAGATCCGGAGCCATCAGAACCTTTCCTTTGAACTCCAGTTTCTCCAAATCCTTCAGATATTTCTCAGATGTAACGATCACATCACTGTCCAGAATTCCAAGGATCTGCTGAAGTCTGCTCGCCGGCTGTTTGGTATCCATCAGTACATAAAAGCATCCTGCATAAACAGCGCCCATGAAAACCCCGATGGTTTCTACGCTCTTCTCCATAAATACAGGCACCGGATTTCTCGGTGTGAAATGTTTCGCAAGTGCAGTTCCTGTTCTGCGTGCAGTCTGCTTCAGTTCTTTAAATGTGCAGGATGTATGTTCATCTGCAAAAGCTGTCTTATCCGGATATTTTCGTGCGGATTCTTCCAGATATTCCAGAATACTTGTCTTCATATAAATTCCTCCCCTCTGTACTTCACAAAGTTTCTTTGTTATTCACTCCGTTCTCAGCAACAAAGTTTCTTTAAGTTTTCTAATCCAATCAGGGAAGTTCCCCGACATAATTTTTAATTTTTCTGACCTGCACTCTCCAACACCTGCGCCAGGACTTTGGAATACGCTTCTGCTGCATCCCCATTCATATGTCCATCATAATCTGTATAAGCTTTCAGATCATGTGTAAATGCTTTGAAATATTCCGTATTAAAGTTCAGATATTCAACTCCCTGTTCTTCAAAGAACTGTCCAAAATATTTCCATGCAGCATTATAATTATCGCTGTAATCTTTCAGTGTATTGATCGGAATCGGTGTTGTTACCGCAACAAACTCAATATTATTTTCCTTACAAAATGAGATAAGCTTCTTCAGGTATTCCATATTTTCTTCATTCACTTTGCCCTCTTCATAGAGCTTCGGTTCAGACTTCTTAAGCTTCGTCACATCCACCGGATATCTCTCGATAAAACCGCTCTCATGGTATTCCTGAGAATCGCTCTTTAAATGAGCTACATCGTAATCACCTGTCACTTTCTGAGTAAACGTATCCTTTATCTTAGGAAGTTCATAACTCAAAGAATATTCATACCATGGAAAGAGTACAGTACGGAAATTACATTTCGCAATAGAATTCCAGAAATATCCCAGCTTCGCTTTCGAGAATGGAAATTCATGATAGAAAAGCAGGTAGTTGTTTCCCTCTTCCTTCTCTGATACAAAATATCCAGGATCAACTTCATAAATGATTCTCTTCGGATTCTGTTTCTCTTTGATCAGCCTTGTCAGGTAGTACGCATCAATTCCATATTCACCGCCAACGCAAAGATTATGTCCACTGCGTCCGGTAACTTCCTGCATCACCTCCGGATCAATATCCATCTTTCCATGGGAAGTTCCCACGATAATGTCATCAAACTGCTGTGTCACAACTGCATGCACATCATTTCTCATAAATGTACATGGATAAAGTGCCAGGTCAAGTGCTGCCAGAAGAGCCGCACATACGACCAATACCAGGAACGTTTTTAAAACTTTCTTAAAATTGTGCATAAATAAATCCTCTCGCTACTGCTGTTGATCCGAAGAATCCGATGGATGCCAGCAGACAAAAATAAATTGCTACAGTAACCGGCAGGCTAAGTCCTGCAAGTTTTTCTCTTATCTTCATGCCACGTTCCTGAAGGACACTTACGATAAACAGAATCATGCAGCCAACCGCCAGAATTGCCAGTGCATAAGGCGTAAAGGCAGTACCTTCTTTACCAGCCGGAATCAGGAGTAACTGTGACGGAGTAAACTTAGTCACAGAAAGTTTCATCATATGAAACGCCTGTCCCACTGTATCTGCTCTGTCAAAGAACCAGCTGATATTTACAAGAATAAACGTACGGATGATCATGAAAACATGATACCAGTTCTCTTTACCTGTAATATTAAATTTCTTTTTCCAGTTTCTGTAATGCTCTGCCATAAGTCCGCTGAAAGCAATAATGATACCGTTATACATACCGTACACAATGTACTTCCATGCAGCACCATGCCATACACCAACAACGAAGAATACAATCAGGTTTGCAAGACAGATTGGAAGGGTACGTCCCGTTTTTTTGCCAAATACTTTCTTGCCCCATTTTCCGAATTTACCCATCCATCTGGATAAGGTAACCGGATAGAACACATAATCCTTCATCCAGGTGCCAAGTGTAATATGCCAGCGATGCCAGAAATCTGTAATAGAAATGGAGAAGAACGGACGCTTGAAGTTTTCATCCAATTCTATTCCAAACATAGATGCGATACCAATTACTACATCCATACCACCGGAAAAATCTGCATACAGCTGAACGGTGTAAAACAGCACTCCAAACAGCGCCAGTCCACTGTACTGATCCGGATTGTCAAAAATTGCATCAACAAACACTGCTGCCCAGTCCGCCAGAATCATCTTCTTAAAGAACCCCCAGAGAATACGTTCAAAACCTCTGGTAATATTTTTCCCCTCAAATTTATGAGGCTCATAAAGCTGATGTGCCAGACGGCTGTATCTTCCGATCGGTCCCTGCAGAATCTGTGGAAAGAAAGATACGAATAACGCATATTTCACAGGATTTTTCTCTGCTTCACATCTCTTCCAGTACACATCCAGAAGATATCCGGAAGACTGGAAAGTATAAAACGAAATACCAAGAGGAAGCAGAATCTCCATTCCCCTTAAATTCATGTGGAATAAAGCATTCAGGTTCTCAATCGCAAAATTCGTATACTTTACGACACCAAGCATTCCAAAATTTAACAGTAACCCAAGGACCAAAAGATTTCTTGCGCCTTTGTGGCTTCCTTTCGCTTCTGTTTTCTCAACAGCAAGTGCGATCAGCCAGGTAACCAGCGTGGAAAAGAGAAGAAATCCTACGTAGCGGACACCACCCGCCAGATAATAGATGTAGCTGAAACATAATAAAACCAGCCACTGAAATTTGTGAGGCACGATATAATAAACCAGTACACTTGCCGCCACAAACAATAAAAACAAGTTTGAAACTAATGACATGATCTATCTCCCTGAATATGTACAACACAGTCTGCTTTATACTCAACAATGCAACTCATAACAACGTAATTTATTTTGTATGATCAGACAGTAATACATTCCTTATTTTTCTGACAAACAAAGGCACCGCACTATAGTATTATGTCGTAACTGTTCATCACTCTCTTAAGATAGTAACCTTTCGAACAGTTACATTATATCAAATAATGCAGCGCCCCTGTGTTTAATTATTCTTAAATTTCCTTAATTTAATAATCCATTATCCAGGCATCCGTCTCCGCCATCATCGGAACCACCGTCGTCTGATCCGCCATCATCTGATCCATCATAGTCGTAATCTGAATCATAGTCATAATCAGTATCGTAGTCGTAATCATTGCTGTAATCATAATCACTGCTATTGTCATAGCTCTGAGTTGACTGAGACTCTGATGCCTGTGCAGCTGCCTCTGTTGGTTTCGGAGCTAAAGCTTTCTCTGTTTCCAGAGTATTGAATTCTTTCTTCTGGCTGATGCTGTCAAATACCAGATATGCGATATCTCCTTCCAAATGAAGCTCTGCTTCTTCTGTGTCACCAAATGGGAAGGTATGAATTTCTGCTGTTGTTCCATCTTCAAAAGTTAACTGAATGTTATATTTCGGAATTTCTTTCTCAGCATCATCTTTGTCTTCACCGTCAGATTTTTCCTCTGTCTTTGCGGTATCATCTGCTGTGTCTTTGCTACCTTCGTTTTCTTTATCCTTTGCGTTTGGATCAAACCAGAGAACTCTTTCCTCGTCTGCTTCAAACTTATCTTCCTCTTTCAGAAAGTTATCCGGATACTCTTCATCTTTTTCATTCTTTACAGCAACACCAGTGATTACTTTGCCTGTTGTATTTTTCAGTTTTACAGAAAGTGCTCCTTCCGTATCCTCTTCCGGCTTCTCACCGATTGTCTTTAAATCTTCATCTTTATTCTCATCAGCTTTATCAGCATCTTTCGTATCATCTGCTGCGTCTTTGTCTTCTGCTGTAGAATCCTTATCTGCATCTTCTGAAGTCTCAGTCTTTGCTGTAGTGTCCGCTGCCATAGCTGCCTGGCTGAATACAAGACTGCTTCCAAGTGCTGCCATCATAAATGCTGTTACGATTTTTCTTTTCATTGCCTTAATCCTTTCTGTCATTCTTTATAGTTCTTAATTAACTCTCTTATAATTAATATACTTCAGTGTTTTCTTTGCGCCATAAGTAAGTTTGTATCCATTCAGTTTATATTCCTGCTGGAAGTTCGGATCATATACATAAGTTTTTGTCTTTCCGCCAACCTTCTGATCGATTTCAACCCATGCATGTGCACCTTTACCATTGGATTTCTTGAAATATCCTTTTACATAATGGGCATCATATCCTGCAACTTTAGCCATCCAGTAGAAAGTAGCTGCCATTACATAGCAGTCTCCTGTTCCTGTCTTAAATCCATACAAACCGTATTCAGTTGGCGTTTTCTTTGAAATCTTTATATTTCCTGCATATTGTAAAGATGCAGACCAGTTAAATGCCTTTCTCAGATTTCCTTTACATTTTATAAGTCTGATCGCAGCCATTGTTTCAACTGTTGATAATTTAGTTGCCTGGCCATTCTTTTTAATCTTATAGTAAGTTTTAGAGTTAAATTTGTAATATGGTTTGTTTGTTACAAGCTTACCATTTTTATCAAAGCAATAAGTATATTTACCAATCTTCTTTGCCTTGTTTACAACTTTCTCTCCGTTTTCATAGTAATACTTAACTCCATCAACGGTTTCCCATCCGCTTTTTACGGTTGGATCCGGAAGCGGCGCCGGAGCGATTGTTGTATCATCTGAGGTATCGTCTGATACATCATCAGCAGTTGCTTCTACATAATCACTAACAGTTGACTGATCTGCCATAGCTGGCATTGCAGGTGTTACCGCCATAATTGAGCTGAGTAATAATGCGGTGAGCTTTTTTCTGTTCATAATCCTTTTCCTCCTTTTTATCCTAAAAGCAGCCGAACGAATAAGCGTATCCTCTTTCGCTGCTTATACTCGATTTACACTTCTATATGTTATCCCATCTTACTGTCTTACTGTAATACTTGCGACAACTTCTGCACTGCTTCCCTTTCCTGTCGGACGTACAACATTTAACTGTACATAATCATAAACATAAGTGACATCCTTGCCGTTTCCATCCAACATACAGGTATTAGACTTGCTTACTGTACATTTTTTATATTTTCCAAGAACTTTCTTGATCTTTGACGCATTATTCTGTTTCGCAAGTGTAGAGGTTGCTGCATATTTTCTGTATAAAGATGTTTTCTTATTATCTACAGCTCCTGTCTTAGGATTGAAGTAATACAGCTTTGGAATATCGTACATGCTTATACTTCCTACGCGGATTCCCTTCACTGTATGACCACTTACGTCAAATCCATAATATACTTTATCAATCTTCTTAATCAGAATACCATATTTACCAACCGTATCCTTATCTGCCTGATAAGCAGCTCCGTTTTTTCCGAAGTAATAACGGAATCCACTGGAAGTTACTCCCCATGTCATAGTAACCTTCTGATTATTTTCATCATAACCATATCTCTTACCTGTTTTTTTGTCCGTTTTTACCTTAACAGTCTTAACATCCTGTGCTGCATGTACCGTCACTGTTTCTGCTACAGTAGCTAACGGTGTCAGCATAAGAAGCATGCAAAGTACGACTGCAAGGGCTTTCTTTAATCCTTTCATTCTTCTTTCTCCTCTCAGAATTTAATTCTATATTCTACTGTGTATGCAGGACGTGTAGCTGCACCAAATAAGGTTCCGTACATATTGTCATAGTAAAGTCCATTGATTGTTACAAAACTATGTCCGTCCGGAATCGTAATGACATATGGTTCATATCCCAGTTCCTTCGCGATTGCTGCCACACTGCTGGCAATTCCATAACAGTTTCCTGTCAGACCATTCTGGAACATCTGAAGGGCATATTTATAAACCCAGTCCTTTGTCTTAAATTCCTGCGGTGTAGGATCCATATATCCTACAAAATTCGTATAAGCCATAATGTAATAGAAGCATGAACGGAACTTTTCATAGTTGCTTGCATTGGCATTACTATGGCGTTCAATAAAGTTTCTTGCCGCAAGTTTGCATCTCGCCTGTGTCAGATTTGATGCATACCCGTTTTTATTAAACTTAATTCCGCCTACGGTCTCATTTGTTGCGCACTTGCCGTTCTTATACACATAGTACATTTTACCATTCAGTTCATTCCATCCTGTAACGACCTTTCCCTTGGCATCAACGAAATATTTCACGCCATTGACATTCACAATCGTTTTCTTTCCTGGCATAACTCTCTGTGCATATTTATTAAATACATAATAAGTACTATTTACTTTATAAGATCCATCATGCGCAGCAACCCCATTTGATTTAAGCCAGTAAAGTTTGCCATTTACTTTCTTCCATTTACTTTTGACTAGTTTGTTATTTACATAATAACGATATATACTGCCTTCCTTGCGCAGTCCATTTTTCGGTTTCGGTTTCACTGTTGGCAATGGCTGAATCGGCGTCGGCGTTACTTCTGGTGTCGGTGTTACTTCCGGTGTCGGCGTTACTGTCACTGTTGACTCACTTCCACCATCCTGTGGCAAATCTACTGCATATACACTGCCTGCTCCAAATGTGAGCGCTGCAGTCAATGCCGCAGCAGCCAATGACACTTTTAATCCTGCAAAACTTTTTCTCTTCTTCATCATTTGATTCCTCCTGATCAGTTTTTCTGACTACATCCTCCTTTGTGTTTTATATTGCAATTATAGTATATTGGAGAGTGTATTTCAATTCATCAGATGATTTTTTTACACAAAAAATATTGAAAATTCTATCAAAAGATTCCTCTATTTTTCCCATATCTTTGTATAATTCCCCCCTTGACGAAAACACCCTCCTAAGGTGTATCATAAGCCTGTGTTAAAGGAGGTAAACTATTATGTTTGAGACATTAGAAGAAAAGGCCGAAGAGAAAGCAATGGTGCAGTTCCTTGAGCGCTTTACAGACTATCCATTTCTGGTAAAGTTCAAGAATTCCGAGTATCACATCGGAGAGGGTGAACCTACATTTACAGTAAATTTTAAAAAAGTAATTCCTCTCGCAGATCTAGTCAAGAGTACATCTCTTGCATTAGGCGAAGCTTATATGCGTGGAGATCTTGACATCGAGGGAAATCTTTACGAAGCACTTGATCATTTTCTTGGACAGATGGGTAAATTTTCAACCAACGAATCAGCCTTAAAAAAGATCATGTTCAGCTCCACATCAAAAAAGAACCAGGAAAAAGAAGTAACCAGCCACTACGACATTGGAAATGATTTTTATAAATTATGGCTGGACGAAACAATGAGTTATTCCTGTGGTTACTTCATTCATGAAGATGATACGCTATATCAGGCACAGGTAAATAAAGTAGATTATATTCTTAAGAAATTACATCTTGAAGAAGGTATGAGTCTTCTGGATATCGGCTGTGGATGGGGCTTTCTGTTAATCGAAGCCGCTAAGAAATACAAAATTCATGGCACAGGAATCACCTTAAGCCATGAACAATATGCTGAATTCCAGAATCGTATTAAGGAACAAGGACTGGAAGATTATCTTACTGTTGAATTGATGGACTATCGTGATCTTCCGAAACATAATTATCAGTTTGACCGCGTTGTCAGTGTTGGTATGTTGGAACATGTCGGACGTGATAATTATCAGCTCTTCCTTGATTGTGTAGAGAAAGTTCTGAAACCAGGCGGATTATTCCTGCTTCACTTTATCAGCGCACTCAAAGAACATCCGGGTGATCCATGGATCAAGAAATATATTTTCCCAGGCGGAACTGTCCCAAGTCTCAGAGAAATCCTGAATCATATGGCAGAAGATAACTTCCATACACTGGATATCGAGAATCTCCGCTTGCATTACAATAAAACTTTACTCCATTGGGAAAAGAATTTCCGCGACAATATCGAAAAAGAAAAAACAATGTTTGACGAATCATTCCTGCGTATGTGGGATCTCTATCTGTCAGCATGTGCCGCAACATTCCATAATGGAATTATCGATATTCACCAGATTCTCATGACCAAAGGCATTAATAATGATCTGCCAATGACACGTTGGTATTAAGCTGCTTTAAGTCAAAAAACTGATTGGAAAAATTTTTATATTTGTAGAAATACCACAGAGTAATTTCTTATGATATAAAGAAATACTGTCTGGACTTTAAATTACATAGTCCAGACAGTAAATATAATATTCTTATTTTATTTACAGATAATCCAATCACAACACAATTCTCAAGGTATTATGATTCTATTTATCATTTCATGCTATTCCTCAAATTTAATTCTTACTCTTTCATACTACATTTATCGATGCAACTTGATCATATTTTATTACTTCATCCATTCTGTCATAATAGCAATCACATACTTCTCTCATTCGAGAAATATTCTCTTCATTACTGACGTCATAAACACCAATCACCCTAAATCCAGCTTTCTTCGCAGTTTCAACTGCATGAAACGCATCTTCAAATGCTACTATATTTTCAGGTTTTGCCTGCAGAGTCTCTGCTGCTTTCAGATAAATTTCAGGCTCATCTTTTCCGGCTCCTACTTCTGTACAGGTATAAATTCGTTCAAAATATTTCAGAATTCCATTTCTATCCAGCGCAGCTTCCACAAGCTCTTTGTTTCCTGAAGTCGCAATCACCATTCTTATCTGTTGTTTACTCATCCACTCCAGTGTTTTCTTCACACCAGGCTTTAAAGGTGCTTCAAAGCGATAAAAATCACTTACTATTTTCAGAACTTCTTTTACGATCTGCGGTACAGTTTTCTCAAGTCGGTATTCTTCCTTCAGATAAACAGCTCCCTGCTCCAGACTCATTGTATGTAACGCATCTCCAAGCCCGTCTTTCGCCATAATTCCCAGACTTATAAGATATCGTTCTCCAATATCCTCCCATACAGACATAGAATCTAGCAACGTTCCATCTACATCAAAAATCGCACCCTGAATATTATGATTAATATTATTCTCTATAGCATTTATAGTACCAGTCATATGATTTTTATTTTCCATTACTGCTAACCATCTGCATCGAACGCTGCTTCAGATCTTTCGCAGCTTCTGTGATATTCTCCTGCGCGAAAATCGCACTGATCACTGCAATTCCATCTGCACCATATCCGGAGAGTTCGTTCACATTGTCCTTAGTGATACCACCAATCGCTACTACCGGAATTTTAATCGCCTGGCAGATATCTCTCAATGTTTCATGTGAAACACCAGTTGCATCTGTCTTAGTACTGGTAGAAAAAACAGCTCCCACACCCAGATAATCTGCACCATGCTTCTCTGCAAGAAGAGCCTGCTCAACCGTCTTGGCAGATACACCAATAATCTTATCTGCGCCCAGTCTCTTACGTACATCTCCGGCTTCCATATCGCTCTGCCCCACATGGACACCATCTGCATCGATTGCCTTCGCAATTTCTACATTATCATTAATAATAAACGGGACTTTATACTTTCTGCATAACTCCTTAATCTCTCTGGCTTCTTTCATAAAGAGTTCTTTATCCAGATTCTTCTCTCGCAGCTGCAGAAAAGTTACCCCGCCCTGCAAAGCTTTCTCAACCTGTTGATAAAGAGATTCACCGTTAAGCCAATGCCTGTCTGTAATCGCATACAGAACCATGTCCTCTTTTCTGCAATTCACAATATCAGTCCTCCATCATATGGATTGCATCTGTCGTTTTCTTATACTGCTCTTCTACTTTTGCAAAAAGTTCTTCACAACCATCTGTTTCTCTTCCTCTGAGCTTTTCTGTAATATCAAAGCTAACCTGATAGAGATTGTCAAATCCAAGGTTCTGGCATACACCTTTTAATGTATGGGCGGCGCGAAAAGCTTCCTCACCATTTCCCTGTGCCAGATTATCCTTCAGGCTCTGGAAACTTCCATCATCCAGAAATTTTTTCGCAAATTTTTTAATAAGTCCCTCACTTCTTAATCTTCCAAGAACGCCTTCGTAATCAGCACCCATCTGTTCATAACACTCTTTTACAGTCATATTTTTCTCCTCTTTATTTCTATTAACATCCTTCTGTAAGAATAAATCTATACACTACTATTCAAAAAACACAAACATATTTCTCATTCATATGTAATAAGATTTCTGAATTTCAAACCCGCGACTCTATAATCCGCCAGTTTCTGCAATAGCACTATTTTATCACACCATGTAGCCATTCTCAAGTATTCTTCCAAAAAAGGCACTTCCATATGTAATCATCTGTCACATACAAAAGTGCCCATTTAATATTTTAAGTTTCCAATGAATTAATTATTCCTCTATTGTTCTATCTTTCGGATTAGTTTTATCTGAAGAATCCCTGACTCTGGAAATATTGGATAAATGGATTATCGCTCTCATCTGAATCATCTGATTCCTGATCATCCTCGTTTCCGAAATCTTCCATTGTATCTTCATCGGAATCGTCTTTAGAATCCTTTTTGTCTTTTTCCTTACTATCTTTACTGTCGCTGTCTTTTCCGGCATCAGTGTTCTCATCCAAAGTTACTTTAACAGTATCTTCTTTATAACTTGTACCGTCCGGAACCTGTACAGTCAGCTCTACTTCTTCACCTGGCTCATAATAGGAAAGATATTCCATGAGCTGGTTAATGCTGGAAACTGTTTTTCCATTAAACTCAGTGATAACGCTGTTTGATTTCAGCCCTGCTTTATCAGCAGCTCCGCCTTCTGTTACTTTTGATACAAATACACCTGCCGGAATTCCGTACATCTGAACTGCCTCTGAACTTACAGATGAACCCACAATTCCAAGCACACCATGTTCAGAGTCATCCAGTTTATCTCTGGAAGTCTCATTCATCAGATTCTGAAGAATATCGGTTACATCAGAAATTGCAATCGCATATCCCATACCTTCAACTTCTGTAGATGCAAGTTTTGCAGAGTTGATACCTACAACTTCACCTTCCATATTTAAAAGAGCACCACCACTGTTACCAGGGTTAATTGCCGCATCTGTCTGGATCAGATTTACACCGTCACTGCTGTCATCGCTGCCATCAGTTACTGTACTTTTTTCAGAATCCATTCTACGGTTCTTAGCACTTACAATACCAGTAGTAACAGACTGTCCATATCCAAGAGCATTACCAATTGCAACTACCTGCTCACCAACTTTAAGGTCATCGGAACTGCCGATCTTTGCAACAGAAATAGCATCCATTGTATCATCCTTAATATCATCCAGTGCTACAGATACAACCGCAAGGTCTCTCTCTTCATCAAAACCTTTTACAGATGCCTCTACAGCATTTCCATCTGCAAATGCAACAGACAATGTATCTGCATTCTCTACTACATGGTAGTTTGTAGCAATCAGAAGTTCATCATCATTCTTACCTACGATAATACCTGAACCGCTGCCCTCTACTTCCTGTTCCTGCTGCTGTGGAGCATATCCATACATTCCGTACATTCCATAATAGCTCTGTACTTCCTGAACTGATTTAGTTGTGATAGATACGATAGATGGAAGTGCCTCCGCTGCGATATCAGATATATCCAGGCTTCCTGTTGTCTTGCTGCTTGTATCTTTACTGTCATCTGCTTTAGAATCGCTCTCATCTGAATCTGCTTCTTTTTCAGATTTAGCAAATGTTAAAGTTGTCTCATTTTTATTTGATGCAGCCTCTACTGTTGCTGCTCCATCCCATCCTGCAAGTTTATTTACACCCTCAAAGCTTCCTGCTGCAAGTCCTCCTACAAGCACTGCACATAAGCTAAATGTAAGACCTTTCTTAACGATCTTTCTGATTTTATCATTTCTATTGTCTTTATTCATCATAATAAAGTCCCTCCCTGAATCTATATCAATTCCATAAAACAATATGTATTTTTTTGTTTTACTTTTATTTCTCTCTGTTTCCTTTTGATGCTTCTAAGTATAGAAATCATTTGTGTTCTTTGTGTGGGAAAAATGTGTTTAATTTGTGACGATTTCATATATTTCCGCTTTACTTCCGATACATACTGGAAATTCTTTTTACATTATATCCCGGAATCTGTGCTTTCCAGTTCCCCACCTGACTGCTTAATACCTTTTCCGTATACTTCAGTGAATTGGAACTATCCATATTACTAAAGACATTAAATGCTGTTTTCTTCTTACCGTTGGCATCTTTTAATCCCATCGCCAGACCCTGAGCTACTTCATGAGCCTCATCTTTATAGCTTCTTACAATAAATGCATCAACCATCGGATTGCAAGCCGCCTTATAATATGCCAGCGCCAATGCTGCTGCCTGATTTGCCTGTCCACCTGTAGAAGAAAATCCCTGTTCAGAAAGAATCACTCTCGTATTGGAACCATATCTGCTCTTCACATAACTAGTCAATGTGTCAATATTTCTCATTGTAATGAATGTTGTGGAATTGGCATCGCTGGTAAACATAGATGCATTTGCCCCAGACCAGAACCGAGGATCTGAAAGCGGTTGATTATAAGCATGATATGCCAGATTCCAGTTAACATTCTTCTGCATCTCAGAAATTTTGGTTGCAAAATTATCTAAAGTTGATTTTGCGCTGTAGCAGACACTGAATGCATTTTTCTGGTTCCAGCAGTTATCAAGGCAGATAAATACTTTAGAACTTCCGCGGCTGCTGCGAACTGCATTATACAGACAGCGGAATGCTTCACTGTACATGGAAATAAATTTAGAGAAGCTTACATTTCCTACATAATAATAACCACTTGCACTATTCACTTCATTTCCCAGAATCCAGTTACTTATATAGCAATTATTTCTGCCGAATTTCTCTCCCAGATATGCAAACATTGCCTCCATTGTCTGTCTTGTCGCAGCGTTGTCTGTATTCCATCCATAGTAAGCAGTCTCTGCATATGGGCTGCTTCCGGTTGTCAGACTCTGTGTACTTGCATTCTTGTCAATACTGATCTGTGCCGTCACCTGGATTCCTTTTGCATTACACTGCTGAACCAGATATTCATATCCATACAGCCCATTAAAACGGTATGTCTTTCCGTTATACTTATAGGTTTCTACCCCACTGTCTTTTCGCATCAGATCTGATATATACAGATTAAAAAATACGTTCTTGGACTTTGTATCAGTCACTTCGCTAAAATTCGTAGCCTGAATTCCTTTTTTTGTTTTTGGTACAAAATATGCTGCTGTATTTGAGCTAAGTTTCTCTGGATTGCTGACATAACTTTTGGAACTGATTACTGTATAAGCAGTCTTGGATTTCTTTACTCCCACTGCAAATTTACCCTGCGTATATTCCGGATGTCCGGAAATATCCAGTTTAAATGTAACTTTTCCATTTGACATCTCAGGTTTCTTAACCTTAGCTGCCGCTTTCTTCACCTTGCCGGAATTGGAATCTACATATAACAGATAATAATAATCATCCACACTTTTTACATAATTGGCAATATTTGCAGATGCAGTGATTGTCTTTGCTTTTGTTCCTTTCAGTGCAGTCAGTGACGCCGCCTTTGCTGAAGGATTAACTTCCTTTATCCACTTTGCATATAAAGTAATCCCGCCCTTTGATCCTTTTTCAATCACATCTATTTTTTGTTTGTACTTACTGTCTGTATACCATCCCACAAAATGATATCCTGAACGTGTGGGCTTTTTTAGTTTTATTTCAGTCTCTCCAGTATACGTTTTGGGGTTAGACGTGCTGTTTTTTCCCTTATTAAGTTTATATGTAATTTTATACTCTGCTGCTTTTTCCCAGATTGCATATAATGTTATGGTTGTTCCGGTTGTCGTTTCAGATGTTACCATTCCTGCTGTCTTCGACTCTTCTGTTTCTTCTGTCCATTCAGGTTCTTCAGCTAATGATGCACTTTCCATTTTTTCTTCTTCAGCGGATAATATCTGTGCTGTATTTCCAGCACTTTCTACCGTTGGATTCAGACCTTCTGATTCCATTTCTCCCATTTTCTTATCTTGTACCGCTGAATCCGTATTTGCCGGATCTAAATTTTGCATTTCCGGATTTTCACTTTTCAAAAGCTTGCTGATGGAATCTCCCGGTTTATAGGCTTCTCCGCTTCCATCTTCTTTTGTATTCCACTCTTTAAAAACATATCCGGCTTTTCCTTTTAATGCTTCAGGTGCTTTTGCGTCATTAATATCTGCATATGCTATCACATATGTTTTTTCGATTTTTCCTTCACTGTAAAGCTGTATTGTATATCCTTCGACTGCCTGCCCGGTATTTACTTCTTTTTCCCTTTCAGACTGTTCTGGCGTTTGTTCTTTTGTATCATTTAAAATAATATTTTTCGATCCATTCTCTCCGTCTGATATATCCTCCATTTCCTTCTTTTTTTCAGATTCTCCTGTATCAAATTCATATTTTTCGTTATTCTTATCACCTGTTCTATTTCCCGATTCACTTTCCGAATTATCTCCAAACACATCAGCTACCGTTTCACTGCTTTCTGCCGAAAACTCTGATGCCCACAATATCTGCTGCGGTACACCAGATGGTATTATCATAGATGCTGCCAAACCTATTGCCATAAACTTTTTCCATTTTCTCATGCTTTCTTTCCCTCTCTTTACATACCAAATATAAGAAGCCTATCGGATATTCACAATCCATTTTGCTCCCCAGCCTTCTCAAACAACTACTTTATAATTTGTCAAGAGTCACCTGATTATTATAGTAATTCTATATCTAATAATTAGCTTTTTTATAGTATAACATTTGAAAAATCTTCATACAATGAAAAAGAACTACTGGTAAAAAAATCATCAAGTAAAGTAAAAAAACTGTCAAAATTAACTTTTTCACCAAAAATCTTTGGAGAAATCAGTTAATTTTAACAGTCTTTTTTCGACTTTCATGCTATTGCTTTAATCAACCGTTCCTATTTTGTTTAGCGGCCAGTAACGAACTGCTACTTCTGCCACTATCGCATCTTTCTCTACAAATGTATTCTGCCAGTATCTTGAGTCCATACTATGATTTCTGTTATCTCCCAACATGAAATAACAACCATCAGGAACCGTATACGGTCCAAAGCTTCCCTCTGGTGTTTCCGGGCAAAAGCTGTCATCTAATGGTTCTTCCGAATCATTGATGTAAACTTTTCCATCCACAATATTTACCGTTTCACCAGGCAGGCCAATTACTCTTTTTACAAAAAGCTGAGATGGATCATCCGGATACTTAAATATTACAATATCAAATCTCTCCGGATCCTTCGTCTTATATGCAAGGCGATTACCAAATACCCTGTCTCCTGTCATAATTGTCTGTTCCATAGATCCTGACGGCACTCTTGCATTGATATATACAAAGTGTCCTAACAGGAATGCTATAACAAAGACAACAAGAATAATCTTTGCATAGTCCCATAAATCTTTCCAGACAGACTGACTTTTGTTCTCCTGCTCTGCCTGGCTTTTTTCTTCATTTTCCATCTTCCGTCGTACCTCCAAAATTCATGCTATTGCATCATTTATCAATAATATAACATTTATTATCTTTAAATATGTAATAGCTGTTTTGCAAACGATGCATTGGATATAGTTTATCACATCTATTTCCTATTCACCATTAATTTTTTATAAAATTTACAACAATGCCGTAACATCTTAATTAAGTAAATACTAAAATTTATAGCTGATGTTTCACGTGAAACAATATTTATTTTTAAGTTATTCAGGCAACTATGCTCAATTAAAACATTACAATAATTATTCTCTGCTGAAAAAATAAGCGTATATGTTTCACGTGAAACATATACGCTATTTTCGTTATACTTCCTGCTGATAATGTTCCAGGAAATCTCTGATTTTTCCTGCTGCCTCTTTTAAAACCTCTATTCTCGGTAAATAAACTACCCTGAAGTGATCTGGCTGCTGCCAGTTAAATCCACCACCATGTACAAGCAGGATTTTCTTCTCTTTTAACAGATCCAATGCAAATTTTTCATCATTTACAATATTGAATTTCTTTGTATCAATTTTAGGGAACATATAAAATGCCGCCTTGGGTTTAACAGCAGTAATTCCCGGGATATCTGTCAGTGCATTGTAAATATACTCCCTCTGCTCATAAATACGTCCACCTGGAACAATATAACTTTCTACACTCTGATGTCCTCCTAATGCAGTCTGAACAATGGACTGTGCCGGTACATTAGAACAAAGTCTCATATTTGAAAGCATCTTGATACCTTCTATATAATCTTTTGCAATTGCTTTATTACCGCTAAGAATCATCCATCCAATTCTAAATCCGGCAATCATATGTGATTTTGATAATCCACTAAAAGTAACACAGAATAAATCCGGAGCCATTGATGCAATAGAAATATGTTCTGCATCATCCATTACCAGGCGGTCATAAATTTCATCAGAGAAAATAATCAGATGATGTTCTCTGGCAATATCAACAATCTGCTGCAATACTTCTCTTGGATATAATGCACCTGTTGGATTATTTGGGTTGATAATAACAATTGCTTTCGTTCTGCTGGTAATCTTTCTTCTTATATCATCCATATCCGGATACCATTCTGCCTGCTCATCGCAGATGTAATGTACAGCTTTTCCTCCTGCCAGAGTAGCGCATGCTGTCCATAACGGATAATCCGGAGACGGAATTAAAATCTCATCTCCATTGTCTAACAAAGCTGACATACTAAGATTTATTAACTCGCTGACTCCATTTCCTGTATAAATATCTTCGATTGATACATTAGGAAGTTTTTTCAGCTGAGCGTACTGCATGATTGCTTTTCTGGCAGAAAATAAACCTTTTGCCGGAGAATAGCCTTCACATTCTGTCAGTTGCTGTCTCATATCATAGATAACTTCATCCGGTGTTCTGAATCCAAACGGTGCAGGATTTCCAATATTCAGTTTCAAAACCTGAGTTCCTGCATCTTCCATACGTGCAGCCTCCTCTACAACAGGCCCTCTTACGTCATATAGTACATTATTTAATTTTGATGATTTCTTAAATTCACGAACCTGTGCTTCCTCAACTGCCTCGTTATTATTTTCTTTCATATTATTATAGTTGTAATCAAATTTCATATTTTCCATCTGAAACTCTGCCTCGTTTGTCTCTTTCTTTAATGTTTCTACTGTTACATCATTTCCTTTTAACCAATCGACATCTACCTGTAATGTATTTGCAAGAAAATGAAGAATTTCTGATCTTGGAGTTGTTTTTCCACTCAAATACTGGCTTACATGGCTCTTTCCAAGCTTTACACCCTGTTCAGCCGCCGTCTTAACCAGATCGATCTGCTTCATATTTTTCTGTTCCATTGCTATCTTCAATCGCTCAGCAAATTTATTATTCATATAAAATTACCTCCCAGCTTACTTCTCAACGCATAATATTGTTTATTTTACTATAATCAAACAAATAAAATCATCAGCTTCGCTACTTACTTGATTCAATAAAGTCAAAGGATATTCGCAATCAAAGCAGGGGGACTTCCTTGATTTGGTCAAATTAGAAGTAATAATTTTCATATCTTTCCATATATTATATATAGAAACAAAATATATCTTTCCCCAGAAACTTTTATCACTCTTCGTAAAAACTATTATTATTTTAAAAATATGTCCAAGTAAGTTCAACATAGTTCACTTTTTTATGTTGTGCAACCATATGTTCTGTTTGTTTTGGAACCCGCAAGATTACGCGGTTTTTACTTTGTCATTATACTATAATTGAACTAAAAATTCAACGATAACTTTCACATTTTTTTGTAATTCAATTGTTCTCCACTTTCGGTTCAATTTATAGTTTAATTTTGCCTTGAACTATATTGAACATTTTATCAGCATGTTTAAATATCGGTTCAATTGGTTCATTTTATGCATTGAACTAATATTTAAACTTACTCTGAACTTTTCTTCGTGTTTTAGTCATTAGTTCAATCATGTTCAATTTTAAAGTTCAAGCGTAATTCAGCTTATTTTCCCATTTATTTCGCTATTTATTCAAAATACCCTTATTATCACACTTAATACGGTTCAATTTTACTTATTTTTATCTTATATCCTATATTTTTATTCTTATTTTAATGATTCCGAAGTGACTTTTTATATTCTTCATCCCAAAAGAATTCTGCCTATAGGATTCTTCGCCTTCGATGAGCCCCTGTAAGCAGCATCCGCTTTCTGCCGCAACATGCTCCCGCCTGATAGGACTTTTTGATGTGATTTTATGTACTAGTGTGCCGACAAGTTGATTCTTGAAGCAATCTTGCAGGATAAATTTTCTTATTTTAAGGCGGAGGAAATCATCCTGCGTCAATATAGCAGAAACTTAATTTTCGCTGTACTAGGAAATTTATTTGGAATTTCTATTACATAAAATCACATCAAAAAAATCCCCTGCTCTGTATAAAACAATAAGCAAGGGATTTCTTTGATGTCAGTCACATAATAACTACACATCTCATATTTAATTTTTATTCGGTACTGTAAATTATTATGCTTATATCTTGTCAATCGGATATTTGCAATCCGCTTTCGCTACTTGCTCATAACCGAATAACTGCTCCGCAGTTTATCAGGAGGGGCTTGTCCCCCTCCTGATACAAGCAAGTCCCACCCCCTGCTTATTGCTTCTCGCAATTGAAGCAGGGGACTTAGTTGATTCGGTTAAATTCACTCAATCTCAGTGTTTAAAGTATATTGTAGCACTATTTATTGTACTGTAAATATTTTCTATCCTGTTTATAGCCCTTTTATTACTCAGGTTTTACAATTTTACCTGCCACAGCACAAGCTGCTGCTGTTTTTGGAGATGCCAGATAAATTTCTACTTTTGATGTTCCCATACGGCCAAGGAAGTTTCTGTTATTTGTGGCTACTACGCGTTCTCCGTCTGTAAGAATTCCGCCTGTACGACCACAACATAATCCGCATCCAGGATGTGTGATAATAGCTCCTGCCTCTGCAAGTACATCCATAATTCCCATATCTATCGCCTGACGGTATATTTTGCGGCTTGCAGGCGTTACGATCAGTTTTACATATTTTGCTACCTTCTTGCCTTTTAAGACCTCTGCAGCGGCTTTAAGGTCCTCCAGACGACCGTTTGTACAGGAACCAATGAATACCTGATCAATTTCCGTTCCTTCAAGGTCACTTACATCTCTGATCTTGTCTACCTGAGAAGGACATGCCATAACAGGCACAAAGTCTTCTGCGCGATATGTAATCGTCTTTATATATGTTGCATCTGTGTCTCCTGAAAGGCTTTTCTGGAAATCATTTAACTCTATCCCGCAATATTCTGCTGTCTTTTCATCTGGTGTAAATAATGCACATTTAGCACCTGCTTCAATTGCCATGTTAGCCATTGTCATACGGCTTGCAACTGTCATATTTTTCACTGTACTGCCAGTAAACTCAAGCGCTCTGTAAGTTGCGCCATCAGCTCCCAGATCACCGATCAGACGCAGAATAATGTCTTTTGACATAACATTCTCCGGAAGTTCTCCGTCAATTACTACTTTGATGGTTTCCGGAACCTTGATCCACATCGTTCCTGTTCCCAGGATACTTGCCATTTCTGTATATCCGATACCTGAAGAAAATGCACCAACACAACCATAAGTAGTTGTATGGCTGTCTGTACCAAATACAATATTTCCTGGTTTTACATAGCCTGCTTCTGTCATTAACTGATGACAGATTCCGTCACTTCTGTGAACATTTTTCATGCCATATTTTTTTGCAAAAGCATCTCCTGCATGGAAATGCCTTGTATCATCTAACTGACTTGCAGGAACCAGATGATCATAGATAAGGACAACTTTATCTGGATCCCAGAGCTTCGTAAAGCCCATTTCCTCGAACTTTTCTGCTACGAATGGTATAAATATGTCATGAATCATAACTCTGTCTACATTGACCGTTACGATGTCTCCTGGCTTTACTGTTTTTCCAACATTATTTCTTATGATTTTCTCAATAACTGTCTCGCCCATTTACTTCTCCTTTCTCATTAATCCAGTCCGTTTAATTTACGCATGGCTTTTACAAGTCCGCCTGCCTGGATAATACTCATCAGATTTTCTGGAAGAGAAGCAATTGGATACTGTTTTCCGTTATAATCTACGTGTTCATTCATTACTACAGTTACTTCATCGCCTTCTTTGATATCATCATGAATATCTGGCTGCTCAATTAATAAAAGACCATTGTTAATGGAATTTCTGAAGAAAATTCGTGCAAAAGACTTCGCAATTACGCACTGAATTCCCAGTGCTTTGATAATTTCCGGTGCCTGTTCCCTGGAAGATCCGCATCCAAAATTCTTTCCGGCAACAATAATGTCACCTTTCTGAATCTGATCTGCCAGTTCCGGACGCAGAGGACTGAATCCATACTGTTTCATATCGTCAATTGTTTTCAGTGCCAGATACTCTGTAGGAATAATGATATCTGTATCAATATCATCATCCAATACCCATACCTTTCCTGTAAATTTTTCCATAATCTTACCTCTTTATTTCTATCTGCATATTTATGATATCAGGGGCAAAAGACCTTTGTCCCTAAAATCATATTTATTATAAGTTTCACGTGAAACATTTTATACTTCACTTGCTAACGCAATCTTTCCGGCAATAGCAGACGCTGTAACAGTTGCAGCTGAACCCAGATATACTTTTGAACTTGGATGTCCTGCACGTCCTTTGAAATTACGTGTTCCTGTACTGATCAGAACTTCATTTTCGCCAATAACACCCTGGCAGCTTCCCCAGCATACACTGCAGTTCGGATTCATAACAATGGCTCCAGCGTCCATAAACACATCCATAAGGCCTTCTTTTAATGCCTGACGGTAAATAGTCTGGCTTGCAGGCACAACGAGGAATCTGACGCCCTCAGCCACCTTCTTGCCTTTGATGATTTCTGCCCCGACACGAAGATCTTCAATACGTCCATTGTTACAGGAGCCAAGGAAAGCTTCATTAATTTCAATTCCACATGTTTCTTCTGCCGGAACTACATTATCTACAAAGTCCGGTTTGGCAACTACAGGACGAACTTTTGATAAATCAAATGTATATTCTCTTGCGTAAACAGCATCCGGATCACTGTGATAGATAGCTTTTGGCTCACGTCCATGTTCTTTCAGATACTCAATTGCTTTCTCATCTGCTTCGAAAATACCAGTCTTAGCTCCGGCTTCTACTGCCATGTTGCAAAGTGCCATACGATCACTGATGCTGAGTGTTTTTGCGCCTTCCCCTGTAAACTCCATAGCCTGATAATTACATCCATTTGCTCCGATTTCACCGATAATAGTGAGGATTAAATCTCTCGCATAAACTCCTTCCGGAAGTTTTCCGATAAGATTGAATTTTACACTTTCAGGTACCAGAACCCATGATGTTCCTGTAACCATACCATACAGGAAATCTGTGCAGCCTACACCTGTTCCGAATGCTCCCAGCGCTCCATAAGAGCAGGTATGGCTGTCTGCACCAAAGATCAATTCACCTGGACGAACATAGTTCTCGATCATAACCTGATGGCAAACTCCCTTTCCTTCCCAGAAATCAATATTATTTTCTTTCGCAAAATCTCTCATTTTCTTCTGAGAAGCAGCCGTTTTCGGACTGTCTGAAGGTACATTATGGTCCACGATAAACACAAGTTTGCCTGGATCTGCAATATGCGGATTCTTTAATTTATTGCGGTACATATCAACGGTAAGATGTGTTGTTCCATCATTACTCATTAGACGGTCAAGTTTAACTGTATGGATATCTCCCGGTTTTACGCTGTCAACACCGGCTGCCGCAGCAATAATCTTTTCTGCAATTGTCATTCCCATCTTATTTTTCCTCCTTATTCAGAGATGCGATCAGACCGCCCTGATTTAAGATATTCTGCATATACTCCGGAAGTTTTGTGCAAGAATAAGTTTTTCCATTTGCTTCAACCGTTCCCTCTGACATATGAAGAATCATCTGATCACCTGTTTTCACTTCGTCCGGAAGATCTTTACAAACAATTACCGGCAAACCAATATTGATTGAATTTCTGTAAAAAATTCGTGCAAAAGATTTCGCTACAACTGCCTGTACTCCCAATGCTTTTAATACACCAGGCGCCTGCTCTCTGGATGAACCACATCCAAAGTTCTCTCCACCTACTACAAAATCACCAGATTTTACTTTCTTTGAGAAATCCGGATCCAATGATTCAAAAGCATGTCCTTTCATCTCATCCAGATTCGGAAGTAGCAGATACTGTGATGCTATGATCTGGTCTGTATCCAGATCATTATGAAATTTGAAAATTGTCCCTGTTTCCATAAAAATCATTTTCCTTTCTGTATCATTTATCTTTATGATTTGTCTTTATCATTTATCTTGCTTTAGCGATTTATTCAGATAAACTCTTTTCCTATTTTAGCACAAAAGACTAATGATTGAAAATGTCTTTTACAAAAAATGGCCTTTGCATTTTTCTCTGCTCATGCCTCTCAACACATCATATCCGGCTTCTTCCAGCCCTTTTTCATCCATAATGCATTGTCCCGGCAATGTGAATTTTTCCAGATATTGTGCAAGACTGGTACAGTCATCTGATACGCTCAGTTCCTCCTGGTGTACTTCTCTTTCCAGACGCTTTTCTATAAATTCACGACTGACCCATCCAGATGGCAGTGTAATTCTATCTTGGGTAATGCGATCAGTTGTTCCTGAGTCATGATGTTTCTCCATTTCGTATTTCGTATATACTTTAGTAAGTGTTTGGAAAAAGGCTTTATGCCAGGTTCATTGGACCGAATCCCAGTGGCAGCAGCTCTTTCAGGGTATAAATATCATAATGTTCCTTATCCACTGCCAAAACAATCTTAAATGTCTCCGGGTTACAAAATTCCATCATTACCTGTCGGCACACACCGCATGGAGCCGCGTATTCGGTCAAAACACCGCCTTTTCCGCCAACAATGCAAATCACATCAAATTCCTTTATCCCCTCGCTTACAGCCTTAAAGAACGCAGTTCTCTCAGCGCAGTTAGTAGGTGTGTATGCTGCATTTTCAATATTACACCCTGTATAGATTTCTCCATTCTTCGCAAGCAGTGCTGCGCCAACTTTAAAATTGGAATATGGTGCATAAGAAAATTTCAACTGTTCAATTGCTGTCCCGATTAATTTATCAATCATCGTTTTGTCTAAGTTCTGCATAATCTACACCCCCGTTAATTACCGTCTTTATTTTTCATTATCAAATACTTACCTTGCGTAATTATTATGTCAATCGGATATTCGCAATCCGCTTCCGCTACGTGGCTTTACACCGAATAACTGCTTCGCAGTTTATTGCTCTTCGCAACCTCCGCAGGGGACTTACTTGATTCGGTTAAATCAATAACCAGTTGCTTCTTCATTCTTTACAATCTTAATGATTCTGCTCGTTCCCAGTCTGTCTGCACCCAGAGAAAGAAATTTCTCAGCATCATCCAGAGAAGAAATACCACCTGCTGCTTTCATTTTTACATTTGGTCCAACGTGTTTGGAAAACAGTTCGATGTCTTCAAATGTTGCTCCGCCACCGCCAAATCCTGTTGACGTTTTGATATAATCAGCTCCCGCCGCTGTTACGATCTCACACATTTTGATTTTCTCTTCTGTAGTGAGAAAGCAGGTTTCAATGATAACTTTGAGAATTTTTTCTCCGCATGCTGCTTTGAGAGTTCTGATCTCGTTCTCAATCAGATCATATTTCTTATCTTTTAACCATCCGATGTTAATTACCATATCAATTTCCGATGCACCGTTTGCAATGGCATCTTTGGTCTCAAATTCTTTCGTTGCTGTTGTTGTATTTCCATTTGGGAAGCCAATAACTGTGCATACTGCCATTTTTCCGTTCATGTATTCTGCTGCTTCTTTTACATAACATGGAGGAATACATACAGATGCGGTTCCATATTTCATTGCATCATCACAAATCTGCTTAATTTCTTCCCATGTGGATGGTTGAAGAAGTAATGTATGATCTACATGTTTTAAGATTTCTTTAATTTCCATTTTTACTTATCCTCTTTTCTTTCTGTCACTGCCGGTTCCGCTCGTTGCGATTATTCATTCATACTCACCAGCTGCTATTTAGCCTGATCTTCTTTAATCATTCTTCTTATGGCCTCTACAGCTACACGAATAGCCATATCTGTGTCGTGAACTACCGTACTCTCCAGACCAAGCTTCTCTCTCCTGATTTGCTACCGCAGGATATTCAATTGGTGCATATTCTCTGGTAGTTCCTTCCATACGGACTGCACCTGTGGCAATCACTACATCACCACTCTTTACTTCCGGCTGCATTCCTCCGCATGTACCAATTCTCACAAATGTATCTGCACCGCAACGGTACAGTTCTTCCATTGCTATGGATGCGGATGGCCCACCAATTCCTGTTGATGTTACGCTTACCTTTACACCGTCGAGTGTTCCTGTGTATGTAACATATTCCCGGTTATCCGCAATCAGCACCGGATCATCAAAATACTGTGCAATTTTGGCACATCTTTTGGGATCTCCCGGCAGGATCACATAACGTCATACTTCGCCTTTTGCCACCTGAATATGATACTGTCTGCTTGCGTCTTCTGAATAATTTTTCATGGTCTTTCCATCCTTTACTAAAGTTTTTTCGTAACTGTTCAGTAATTTTCTATCCTGTGATGAGATAATTCTTATTGTCTTTTAACCCAAACACGGCTTTATCTCTGTCCTTTATCGTACGGGATACCCTCTGCTTTCGGTGCTCTGGAATTCTTTGACGCAAATACAAGAACAATCAGAGAAATAATATACGGGAACATATTGTATAAGGTACTTGGAAGCTTTAATGCTACCAGTACGTCAAATCCTGTATAAACATTTGAAAGTGCACGGAACAGACCAAACAGAAGTGCTGCAAGTCCGATATTCACCGGTTTCCACTGACCAAAGATCATAACTGCAAGTGCAAGGAATCCAAATCCCGCAACACCATTCTCAAATTTCCATTCACCGACACCGGCTGTAATATAAACCAGTCCGCCAAGTCCGCCCAATGCTCCAGAAATCAAAACACCTGCATATCGCATTTTGTAAACGTTAATTCCTACGGAGTCTGCTGCCTGCGGATGCTCACCACATGCCATAAGACGGAGACCAAACTTGGTCTTATATAATATGATATATGATGCGACAAGAATCAGCAATGCCAAAAGCATAAACCAGCTAAATTCGAACTTCCCAATGTTTACAAGAAATGCTTTTTTTGCTTCTTTGTACGCAACTGTAGAAGAACAAACGCTTAAACTATACAGCCTAACAAAACGAGGCCAGGCTTATCATATGCCAATGGAGATACAGAATAATTTCCTGGCAAAATAAATACACAAAGATCCTGTTCTTTATAGCATAGTTTGAACAGGATCTTTTTATAATGCTTTATTTTCTATCTAAAATTTTATTAAACCGACTAAAGAACGTTGAAGTTGTTATTATCGCTGCCAAAATATCACTGATTGGCTCAGCCAAAAATACCGCAAATACTTTATTCTGGATAAAATGCGGCAGGATAAAAATCAACGGAATCAACAGAATCAATTTTCTTAAGCAGGCAAGTAATAAACTAACTTTTGCCTGGCCCAATGCCATGAAACTCTGCTGACAAGCAACTTGGAATCCAAGAGAAAAAATACCTGCCATGTAAATTCTTAACGCCCATGCCGTATACGTGATTAATTCTGTATTATTCGAAAAAATACCTGCAAACATCTTCGGAAATAGAAGCATAATCAACCAGAAGCATCCCGTAAAAATTGTACAAACTGTAAATTGAGTAAAAAATGCTTTTTTTACTCGATTTCTATTTCCTGCACCATAGTTATAGCTCATGATTGGCTGTCCACCCTGACAAATTCCCTGTAATGGTAATGTTGCAAGCTGGCTAACACTGGTAATAATTGTCATAGCCCCTACTGCGAGATCTCCGCCATATCTTGACAAACTGGAAGTAAAACTGATAGACAAAATACTTTCCGTAGATAACATGACAAATGTAGATATACCAAGAGCAAGGCATGGTAAGATGATTTCTTTTTGCAGTTTAAAGTTTTCTTTTTTAAGATGCAGAATCGTCTTCTTTCCTGACAAGAAACGAAGGATCCATATTGCCCCTACAGCCTGACTCAAAACAGTTGCGAGTGCAGCTCCCTTTACTCCAAGATGAAATACGAAGATAAAAATCGGATCAAGAATGATATTGATTACAGCACCAATCACTGTTGTCATCATGCTGATCTTCGCAAATCCCTGTGTCGTAATAAATGGATTCATTCCCATCACGATCAAAACAAAAATACTTCCAAGAATATAAATCCTTGCATAATCCACGCCATAAGGAAGTGTCTTATCGCTAGCACCAAACATCGTGAGTAACTGTGGCGCAAAAGTAAAGAATATCACCGTCAAAGCTGCGGCCATAAGCATGAGGATTGCAAAACAATTTCCAAGAATCTTTTCAGCTGTCTTATTATCTTTCTTTCCCATAGAAATCGCTGCACGCGGTGCACCTCCGGATCCTGCCAGCATGGCGAAGGCATTGATCAGCATGAGAATTGGCGTAAACAATCCAACACCTGTTAATGCTGCGGCACCGACACCTGGAATATGTCCGATATAAATACGGTCAACAATATTATATAAAAGGTTGATGATTTGAGCCACAACAGCCGGTATTGCAAGCTGGGCCAAAAGACGTGGTATTTTTTCTGTTTCCATAGCTTGTGCGTTTGACTTACTGTTCATGTCTGTGTCCTCCTAAATATTATCTAGTCATCTCAATATAATCAAATTGCTTATGCAGTCTCTCCCCTAAGTGTTCTGGTATTCTTGATAATGTACAAAACAACTGATACAACCATCATTATAGCACACAAACCAATTAACAGATCTGACACCATTGGTGTAATGTGGAACCATATAATATGCACAGCCACAGTTCCATATAATAAAAAGGTTACTATTTTTCCATGCCAATCTGCACCATGCACTTTTCCTGTTTTTCGTATCACAAGGCATCCACTAACCGCCATATAAAGTTCCTTAACTGCCATTATAACGATCAATGGGAGCATATGTGGAAAGCGAGTAAACGAGCAAATCAACATTGCTGCCTGTGTCAGCTTATCGGCAACCGGATCGAGAATCTTTCCTAGATTGCTAATCATATGAAATCTTCTTGCAATATATCCATCAGCGAGATCCGTAAGACCGGATAGCAATAAGATTTCTCCTGCTAACAAAGGATTTTCCTTTACACAATAACTCCATATAATTACTGGAATCAGACAAAACCGAAAAAAAGAAAGCAAATTGGGTACTGTAATAATTCTATTCAAATTTTCTTTCTGACTTCCTTCACTCTGCATGTACGGTCACATCACTTTCCTTTTGTTTCGACATAAACCAATAAAATACTGCACAAAATGCCAATGCAAATACAACACCAAAAACATTCTGAATCACTCTAAGACTAACTGCTCCTTTTAATCCATAACTTTCCGCAGCAATTGCGAGAGCGCCAAAGGTATTAAATACAGCCTGCCAGCCGTATTGCGCTGAAAATCCTACACCAATTCCACCAAGAATTCCTATATAAGCATAGATGGATGATGGAAGCAGAAAATATAATACGGTGAAGCATATAACACCTACAATATTTCCGACAATCCTTTTACGGACTCTGTATTGCATGTCTTCCACAAACGGCAAAATTGCTGACATAGCTGCAATACCTGCCCACATTGCACGTGGCATATTGCAAAGTTCTGCAATGCAAAGGACAATTGGTACACATATAATCTGGCATAACTGCCATTTTGTTCTCGATGAAGTGATATCAAATTCCTGGATTAGATCTTTCAAATTTCTTTTAAAAGTTCTATTTTTATGATTTCGATAAAATACAAAACAGGTAAGAACTGCGCCTAAAATCATTCCGGCCAATCGCATCTGATAGCTTGTTCCTGTAACATCATATCCATATAATAGCAGATAGCCAAGAACCAATGTAGATTGGTTAAACATGAATGGATTATGACATCCAAAAAATATCAACACTGCCAGTGCAGCAATATTTAACAGCATTCCCAGTACCGGTGAAAGCTGATTTGCAAGATGCGGACATACGACCATTATTACAAAGAACATAGCCAAAAGCATCGTAGATTGTCCAGTGTGGATTCCCAAATCCGCATTTCGAAATACCATAAGACATAATAAAACTACCACACCAACAATACTGTTTTCATTTCCAAACAGGATGCTGAAAACAGTAACAAATAAAAAACAAAAAACCATTGTAACAGCTATCTTAATCAGATATACCAGTATATGATACATTTTTTCTTTCGTGGTTTCACTCTTTTTCAACAGGTTTTTCGATCCTGCCTGATTTAACTGTAATTCCTGATAAAATGTCATATAAATCCTCCCATCTTCTACTTTTATATTATATTCTCATTTGTCTGTATCGGAAGTTCTACAACAAATCTACATCCGCCATATTCCCGGTTTTCTGCTTTGATCGTTCCTCCCGCACTATCTACAATCCGCTTTACAAGTGCAAGACCAAGACCGTTTCCTTCTGCCTTATGAGAACCATCTACCTGATAAAACTTGTCGAATATTCTAGTCTTTACATCTTCCTCGATTCCTGGTCCTTCATCCTCCACAATGAACTTCACAGAATTCTTTTCCTGTTTCAGAAACATCGTAATTGTTCCCTTTGCCGGACTAAACTTGATTGCATTATCTAAAAGATTCATCCAGATATGCATAAGAAGTCCTTCATTTCCAGTATATTTGACTTCCTCCAATTCTACCTGGAAGCCAATTTCTTTTTCTGTCCATTTTGATTCCAAAGAAAGAAATGCCTGACGAATCTGTTCATCCAGTCGATATTTCGTTTTTTTCATTGGTATATTCTGATTCTCCAATTTAGACAACAACAAAATATTTCCAACCAACCCAGAAAGCCTCTTCGTGTTAAATAAGATTTTTTCTACATATCCCTCTTGCTCCTGCGATAATTCTTCTCCCTGAAGAAGCATTGTATAACCTTCAATGGCATTGATAGGGGTCTTAAACTCATGAGAAACATTAGATACGAAATCCATCTGCAGCACTTCTGTTGCACGAAGCTCTTTTGTCATCACGTTGAAACTTTGGTAGGATTCACCAACCTCTGCTATACGACTGTTCGTTTCCAAATGCTGTTCAAAATCTCCTTGAGAAACTTCCTTCATTGCTTTACTGAGTCTGGTAATTGGCTCCAGTAACTTTGCATTAATAAAAGAAGTAATGAGCCCTGCGATCAGTGTATTAAAAATCAAAAGCCAGCCAAGCACAGGTATACTCCCCGGTAGCTTAAAGAAATGATTTAAAAATGCAAATAATAAAGCAGATATCACTGTTGAAAATACGAGAGACAGCCAGATTGCACCAGTCAGACAGGACCGAATCTTCAATCTTTTTTCTTTCTTCTGATTCATTATTTTTTCACCACCTTATATCCAATTCCGCGCATGGTTACAATTTCGAAATTTGGGTTATCTTTAAAACGCTCCCTAATTCTTCCTATATGCACCTCTATCGTATGTGGGTCTGCCTCTGTCTCATATCCCCAAACTTCATCCATTAACTGCTGTTTTGTAAATGTTCTTCCCGGCGAAGCTGCCAGCTTATATAAAAGCAGAAATTCTTTTTTCGGTAAAACAAGGCTTTCTTTATCCGTTGTAACGGTCATTGCATCATAATCAAACTCTGTTGAACCAATCACAATTTTATGTTCATTCAGGATCTGTGCACGACGGAGCAATGCGCCTACTCTTAAAACCATTTCATTCACATTTACCGGTTTTACCATATAATCATCACTTCCAGAAAGAAATCCCTGGCGCATGTCATCAAAGTTTCCTTTTGCAGTGATCATAAGTACCGGTATCTGGTATCCTGCTGAACGAAGTTCCGACACCAGCTCATAACCATCCATAACCGGCATCATGATATCGGAAATAATCAGATCAATATATTCCTTATCCAATACTTCTAATGCCTGAGCTCCATCCGGTGCACTTTTAACCTGATAACCATTCTTCTCGAGCACTTTCTGAAATAGCTGGCTTAATTCTTTATCATCTTCTACAATTAATATCTGAAACACGTTTTCCTTCCTCCCTGTTATCTATTAAAACAGATATCTTGCCCATCCAAGCAGATGCTGTACCAAAAACACATTTCTCTGACGTTTTTTTGTTAATTCAATCGGTTTTACATGATACGGATCATGATACGTGCCATCTTCTAATGCCTGTCGGGATACTTTTTCATATTCCATCATTCCTTCTTCCAACTGTTTATTGATTTCTTTGCTACGTATTACAAGCATCAGTTCCGTATCCAGATACGTACTTCTCATATCCATGTTAAAGGAACCAATCACAGATATATCATCATCGATCAGGATACTTTTTCCATGGTAAGAATAACCGCCTTCATATTCCCAGATGTCAATTCCTGTATTTAAAATCTTATTTCTATTTTTTGCATAATCAGCAGACCCGAATGGATTGCCATTATTTGCAACCGAATTTGTCATGATTGAAAAATTTGGAACATTCTCTGCAATCTCCTCCCATGTATTGTACATCATATCATTACAGATAATATATGGTGTATGAATCTTTACACGATTCTTCGCACTTTTCATCAATTCTCCCAGCTGATACCAGACTACTGGTTCCTTGGAAGCTGTGTGAATAGGATTTGATACCAATGCAATCTTTTCTGTCTCAAACGTTTCGTCTGTATAATCCGTATCGAAAATCATTCCCTTGTTTTCATTAAAATATTGCTGATATCCTTCCTGCAGTTCTAATACTGCCTTCTTTACAGATTTTCTATTTGCAAGTTTCTTATCATTATGAAAATAGCCACTATCTTCTTGTTCCCATATCATTTCAAAATAATCTAACAACTGGTTGACTGAATTTTCTTTCCTTGGTTCATCGCAAATAACCAACACATCTCTGTCATAGTTCTTGTGTCCTGGAAAATCGCCCAGGAAATAATTATATGTATTTCTTCCTCCAAGAATATAGTTCTTACCATCTGCAATCAAATATTTATCATGCATTCTTCCCATCATTTTCCATGGTTTCAACGGATTGGCCTTATTGTATAATTTGATTTCAACATTCTCATGGGAAGATAATCCATAAAAATACGGATTACCTTCCATATCAATCCAACTCTCCATTCCATCTACCAGCAAGCGAACATGTACACCTCTGTCTGCCGCATCACGAAGAGCTCCTAAGATCAATTTCCCACTTTCATCGGATTTGAATGCAAACGTAGAAAGAATAATTTCCTCTTTTGCATTCTTAATCAATCGCACTCTTTGTAAAAGAGCTTCCGAATTCTTTTCTATGATCACTGCCCGTTCTGGATTCTCACTGCATTCGTTCCACGACTCATTATGTATTTCTTTTACGGTTTTTTCGGACATTTCTGGCTGTTTTTTATATGCAATGCAGATTCCAAGTAATTCATAACAAGCCATAAACAGAAGAACTGCCAGTATAACAAGAAGAATTTTACATATTTTATGCTTTTTCATTGTATATCACCTGATTCCTTTTTTCTATGCTTATATAATACAATGTCAATCTCAATTCAACCTCAACAAAATTTATTTTTTTCACCTAAACGGAAATTCTGTACAAATCATTCGATATAACAAAACAACCTCTCAAAAACAGTCGACTTTTAAATTAACTGTTTTTTGAGAGATCGTTACATCAGATTCTTATAGCAATCCAGCAAATAATCTCATAAATAATTGTCCTAATCGTAAATATGCACTGCGTCCGGTACAATATTGTTCTGTCACATCACGACATTCACCCATGGTTTTTATCAAATCACTCTTTATATCTAAAACAGACTGACAATCTATCATAAAACATCCATTTTCAAAATGATGGTATAAACTTCGATAATCCAGATTAATTATTCTACAAGTTGCCATACAGTCATCCACCACACTCATTTTTGCATGGCAGAAACCAGGAGTCCATTCATAAACACGCACACCATGTTTAACCAATCCATGATAAAAAGAACGAGTGATATTATAAATAAATTTTTTGTCTGGAATACCCGGTGTAATAATTCTGACATCCACTCCTCGCTTAGCAGCCAAACATAACGCATGTGTCATTTCGTCTGTTATAATCAGATATGGAGTCATGAACCAACAGTATTTTTCAGCTTTATTTATCATACTAATATAAACTTCTTCTCCAACCTGTTCATTATCCATAGGACTGTCTGCATAAGGCTGAATAAACCCCGTTTGCTGCGCCTTGTAATCATAATGAAAAATATATTTACCAAAATCAGGATCATTCGCATCTTTATCACTAACCGCATTCCACATTTCCAAAAATGTCACTGTGAGTGACTGAACAGCATCTCCTTCTAAACGAATACCTGTATCTTTCCATTGTCCATAAGGATGTGTATAATTAAAATATTCATTTGCGAGGTTGTATCCACCGGTAAACCCAACTTTCCCGTCAATAACCGTTATTTTTCTATGATCACGATTGTTCAAGAACAAATTTAAACCTGGTACAAACGGATTGAATACACGGCAATGAATTCCTACGCACTCCATTTTTTTTACAAAATCAGTATTAATAAATCCTATAGAACCAATATGCGTACTTCCACTCCAACTTTTACTCGTTCTTCCAGAATCTTTTGGATCTTATGCCACGCCTCTGCATCTTCTATAGCATGATACTCCATGAAGATAAACTTCTGTGCCTTTGCAAGATCTTCAAGCTGGGTCTCTAATCCCCTTACTGCTTCATCGAAATACATCACATCCGTATTCTGATAGATTGGATACTGCAAATTTCTTTGTATATAACTTGCAATATTTCCTGCCTTCGGAATCGTTTCGTTTATTCTGCTTAAACACTCCTGATTATCGGAAAGCATTGGTAACAATTTGCTATCAATTTCTGCATATCGCTCACGCATTTTATGTGTGCCACCATTCAAACCAATCAATAAATATAGGCCTACACCCATAATTGGGAAAATTAAAATTAATATAACCCAAGGCATTTTCATGGAAGATGTCTTATCTGATGCATACAATCTCAAAACTAAAATTCCACTTAAAATCCTTGTAAATAGATTTATGATTTCTGCATATTCATTTAAGCGTGTTACAATAGTAATAATAAAAACTACTTCTAGAAGAATGCAGATTATGGAAAACACAATCGTTTTACTCCGTTTTTTGTTTTCGCTTTTCCTTCTAAAGTATCTTGTTTCATATATATTCCAACCTTTCTACTCAATCAAATTTCTGCTTAAATTTCGTGGAACATACCAATTTTGTCTTTTATTCTCTGCATTTCATTATCTGCTTCAATGACAACTCTTGCAGAATGAAGTAATTCTTCACTGATCTCTTCATATCCAGGCATTTCTTCAATGCCTTTTTTATAACGAAGCTGATGTTCCAACGTTGCCCAGAAATCCATCCCATTAGTTCGGATTTGGAGTTCTACACGCATAGGTGTTTTACCCTTAGCAAAAAATACAGGAATCTCAACAATCATGTGATAGCTTCGATAGCCATTTGGTTTGGGATTTTTTATATAATCCTTTACTTCAATAACTTTGATATCATCTTGTTGTGTGATCAAATCAGATATCATATAAATATCATCAATAAATGCACAAACTATTCGAACACCTGCTACATCATTTAGATATGTTTGTATATTCTCTGTTGTAAAATCATGTCCCATTTTCTGCAGTTTATTATAAATACTATTGGGTTTCTTAATTCTTGTCTTTATAAATGAAATAGGATTTCGATTGTTCTCAACTGAAAATTCATCATCTAAAACCTCAAGTTTGGTTTGAATTTCCCGGATAGCACAACGATACATCATCATTAAATTATAAAACTTTGTAGCATTCTTTAAAAACTGCATTGATTCCGGATTATCCATCCAGAGTTTTTCTACTTCTTCCTTTGTCATGGTAATTTCCTTCCTACTTCTTATTTATAAATACTATTTATTTTGATAATTGATTTGTTCTCCTTGAATTACAGGATAATGCTTTCCTGCAGAAGAAACATTTCCTTATCATCTTTCACCTGAAACGGATGCTCCTTAAAAGGGCGGAGACGTTCAATCTCAATTTCTATGATTCTTTCTTCTTTTTCTCCTAATTGTCTGTTTGTCTCAGTCATCTTGACTCCTTTCCTCCAGGATTCAGGATATAAAAAATGCCTGCCTGGAACTTTTGTTGTAAGTAAAGTTCCAAACAGACATTGCCGTTTGACCATTAGCTGTAGCTAATAGAATTGAATACTGTTTCAGCTAATTTATGTTTGCAGGTTTCGGAGAGATTGCTTCTTTTCCCGCCTTTTCTCTTATTTACATCCCCAAATAAGGGGTGATAACAGAGCGGAACCCAAATGTTAGCTGGAAATGGATCATTTTGAATGGAATTTCATGTCACGAACGTGATTAGAAAATAAGAAAAGCGTTCGCTGTCAGCTAATCCAGCTAACATTTTCGAACGCTTTGAAGCCCGTCGCCAAGAGGATTTGAACCTCCGACCCCTCGCTTAGGAGGCGAGTGCTCTATCCAGCTGAGCTATGACGACACATGCCGCAAACCCTGATTTTACTGGGTTTCTGGGATTTTCCCCTTCGGCCATATATAAGATTATCAACTCTTTTTCGAGTTGTCAATCTACAGATTTTTTTACTTTGGTCACATTAGAACGTTCCCCAAATTGGGGAATGCTTTGTTGTCACCTTTGGCATTATTCAGAATAGATTCGAACTGAAAGTTGTTTTTCATTTTTCCCTTTGGGGAATGCCTCGGCTTTCTCTTAGGAGGCGAGTGCTCTATCCAGCTGAGCTACGAGGACACTTGACTCACAATCGTAATTTTACTATATTTTTATTCGAATTACAAGAGAATCTTTCATATTCTTTTCGTACACATTTAGAATCTGTTACTGTTCACTCCGTTCTCAGTAACACGCTTCGCGATGCACAGAATTTATGCTATTCGCATAAATTCGCGCGGTATGTCTCGGGATTTTGGCATTCTCATGCCAAAACACCTCGCGGGATAGTGGCGTGTGAACAGTAACTAGAATCTTACCCAAAATTCAAATGTTTTCATCAAATATGTTATGAAGTGGATATTTTCTCATCCACAATTGATTTGTATCAATCGGATATCCGCAATCCACTTCCGCTACGTGGCTCTACACCAAATAACTGCTTCGCAGTTTCGGTTAAACTATCGTTGTTATGTTTCACGTGAAACATAATATTTTATCTGATATTCATACCAGTTTTTCATACTTATATTCCATCACTAACTGGTTAAATATCTCCCACTTATTTAATAATGTAACTGACCCTGAAGCCAGATGATTCCTTTAAATCGGCGGCCGATCTTGAGTTCTCCCAGAAGATCTTCCCGGTTGATACAAACGTCAAACTGCATATCATTACATTCTATAGTAATCTGACAAATTTTCTCTCCTGTAATGATATTTTCAAAAGTCATATAATCAATAATCTCCCCCATGACGCTGTACTGGTCACATTCAATACCATATGGCATGAAATACGAATCTACAATGGAAAGAATATCATCAGTGACAATTCTCTGTGAAATCATAGAATATGTATCCATATCCTCCATTGTGAGGCTTTCCATTGCCTCTTCGTCTCCGTTGCGGGCTGCCGCAATCAAATGGTTTCTGTTTTTTGTCAGTTCCCGTTCAGCTTTTACAGCCTCTTTATCTTTCTCCACCGGAAAAAGAATTTTTCCTTCCCTGGCCAGTCCGGAAAGGGTTAAGGGCTGGCCATCAGGAAGCATACCGCTTTTGTATTTTTCTTTCATATACTCAGCGGCATTCTGAAGATAAAAAATTAAAGTAACTCCTATTCTCAGATCGTCACAGGCACCGGCAAAAGACTCTTTTTCTGTATGTCTCTCTATTATGACATTCTCCTGTGTCGTAATACCTGTTCCGCGAAAGAAAGGAAAATAATAGTCCGGATAAAATACGTTGTTTTCATCATACTGTCCACAGACAGTGATTCCACAATCGCATCCATAATCCTTGGAAAACTCAGCAAATACACCTTCCGGATGATCCTTTACTATTGTTTTATCATCATAATTTTCAACCACATCCGTAATGATCTGCCTGATACTGCTTCTTTTGGTGATCTTGGAAAAACCAACTGCTCTCAGATAACTGTGCATAAGAACACCTCCCTGAAAAAGCTCACTCTCCATTAAGCGTGCTTTTTCTCAATCTTTGTCATGCCGCCCATATATGGCTGCAGAGCTTTCGGAATGCTTACAGATCCGTCTGCATTCAGGTTGTTCTCCAGGAATGCAATAAGCATTCTAGGCGGTGCAACAACTGTATTATTTAATGTATGTGCAAGATATTTGCCGTCTTTACCGTTTACACGAATCTTCAGACGACGTGCCTGTGCATCTCCAAGGTTAGAGCAGCTTCCTACTTCGAAATATTTCTTCTGACGTGGGGACCATGCTTCTACGTCAAGAGATTTTACCTTCAGATCTGCAAGGTCACCGGAACAACACTCAAGTGTACGAACCGGAATGTCAAGAGAGCGGAACAGATCTACTGTATTCTGCCATAATTTATCAAACCACATTGGACTTTCTTCCGGTTTGCAGACAACGATCATTTCCTGTTTTTCGAACTGATGGATACGGTAAACGCCTCTCTCTTCAAGTCCATGAGCACCTTTTTCCTTACGGAAACATGGAGAATAACTTGTAAGAGTTTTTGGAAGTTCCTCTTCCGGAATAATCTGGTCGATGAATTTACCGATCATGGAATGTTCACTTGTACCGATCAGATATAAATCTTCGCCTTCGATCTTGTACATCATAGCATCCATTTCTGCGAAGCTCATAACACCTGTTACAACGTTGCTTCTGATCATGAAAGGAGGTACACAGTAAGTAAATCCTCTGTTAATCATGAAATCACGCGCATAAGAGATTACTGCAGAGTGAAGTCTTGCAATATCCCCCATCAGGTAGTAGAAACCATTTCCTGCAACACGTCTTGCACTGTCAAGATCAATTCCGTCAAAGCTTTCCATAATATCTGTATGATATGGAATCTCATAATCCGGAATAACTGGCTCACCGAATTTCTCAATTTCTACATTTTCACTGTCATCTTTGCCAATCGGTACAGACGGATCAATGATATTCGGGATTACCATCATATTTTTGAGAAGTTCTTCTTCTACTTCTTTTTCTCTTGCAGAAAGTTCTTCAATACGTGTTCCGGAAGCAGCTACCTGTTTCTTGACTTCTTCTGCTTCTTCTTTCTTTCCCTGTCCCATCAGAGCACCAATCTGTTTGGAAATTTTATTTCTCTCAGCGCGAAGAGCCTCTACTTCCTGTTTGATTTCTCTGTTTTCTTTGTCCAGTTCCAGCACTTTATCCACTAATTCCAGTTTATTATCCTGGAATTTATTGCGGATGTTCTGTTTTACAACTTCCGGGTTTTCTCTCACAAATTTAATGTCTAACATCTTGTTCCTCCTGAATAAAATAGTTACTGTTTACATCATTCACAGTAACATAAAATATTTTGTAACTATTCATTGATCTGCTTTTTGGCAAATTACCAGGCAGTTACTATTCTTTTATGTATTCTGGCAGCCGCCTGGCGGATATATTGCTGTCATACAGTTACTATTTTGTTACTGTTTACTTCGTATCCAGTAACACTGTTTTTTATTTTATCTTTAAGTATGCTCTTTCTTTTCTGTTTTTAATCAGTCCTGTTCGAGATTATCCAGGCCGAAATTAACAGCTTTTCGAAGTGCTTCCACTTCTTCCTGGCTAAGCATAACATAAGATTCGCCTTTTACAATTTCTTTCATATACAAAAAGCAATTGTCACGGCTATGCACTGCATTTAAAATAAGGCCCGTATTTTCCTTATCCAGCAAGGCCAATGCAAAACTTAATTTGCCGCCTACATCATCAAATGCATCATATTTCTCTACACCATACTTATTGAACATCTTATCAAGATTCTTTTTAATAAAAAGGAGATCATGATCATGTTCTTCTTTCGCATCATACAGTTTATCTATCTGAGCGAATTTTCTTACAAATACTTTCTCCAGAGACTGTGCATCCGAGCCTTTCATAAACGTCTTATATTTTCGTTCCAGACGACTCAGACGCATATTCATACTGATATTCCTTACCAGCAGGAAGATAGTAAGAATCAGTAGTATAATAATGATGATCCCGGAATCAATTCCAAGACTTTCAAAAATGCCACTCATATTACTGTCACTCCTAACCAATGGATTCAAAGAGATCTATGATTCTCTCCAATTCATCCTTGGAATAATACTCAATTTCAATTTTACCTTTGTCATTTTTCTTTCGGTGGATCTGTACTCTGGTGCCCATGATACTCTTCATTTTTTCTTCCAGACTCTCGTAGATTGCATCTTCCGCAGAGCTGAATTTACTCTTTTTCTCTGTTTTCGGTGGCTCCAGCATACGTTTGACAAGTGCTTCTGTCTCTCGAACGCTTAATTTCTCGTCGAAAACTTTCATCGCAACAGATTCCTGTTTTTCTTTGTCTGATATTGCAAGGATTGCACGTGCATGTCCGGCAGTTATCATCTCATCAATCAACATCTGCTGCACTTTTTCACTGAGTTTAAGAAGTCTCATAGCATTTGTTACAGCAGTTCTGCTTTTGCCTACACGCTCTGCGATTTCATCTTGTTTAAGGTGAAATTCATCAATCAGGCGTTTATATGCCATTGCTTCTTCGACCGGATTTAAATCTTCCCGCTGAATATTCTCAATCAGGGAAATTTCTACTAATTCCTGTTCAGAAAAGTCTTTTACAATTACAGGAACTTCTTTGAGTCCGGCAAGTTTTGCTGCTCTCCAGCGTCTTTCTCCTGCAATTATTTCATAATAGTCCTTTTTATCGGATACAAGCAGTGGTTGGAGAACTCCATACTGTTTAATGGACTCAGATAGTTCTAACAACGCATCTTCATCGAACTGTTTACGAGGCTGATTTACATTAGGCTCTACGCTTGATATTTTTACTATCATTGCTGTTTTTTTATGCTCTGCTGTATTGCTTTTTTCCTTCGTACCAGTTGTTTCTTTTTCAGTTGCTACAGTTTTATTTTCTGTTTTAGCTGTTGTTTTTTTTACAGGTTCTTTGACAGCAGACTTCTTTTCCGGAAACAGTGCATCTAAACCTCTGCCAAGACCGTTCTTTCTGCCTGCCATTAATTATCCTCCCTGTTGATCACTTCTTCAGCTAAAAGTCTGTAGCTCTCTGCTCCCGCTGATTTTGGATCATAAATTGTTATCGGCTGTCCATAACTTGGTGCCTCTGCTAATCTTACATTTCTCGGAATAATCGTTTTGTATATATTCTGATTAAGATTTTCCTTTACGTTCTCCACAACCTGCAGAGACAGATTTGTTCTGGCATCATACATTGTGAATACGACACCTTCCATTTTCAGGCGCTTGTTTAATCTGTCTTTTACCAGATCAATCGTATGGATTAACTGCGAAAGTCCTTCCAATGCATAATACTCACACTGAATAGGCACTAATACTGATGTCGCTGCAGTCAACGCATTAATTGTCAGCATATTTAATGATGGCGGACAATCAAGTATTATGTAGTCGTATTTGCGTCGAAGCTTATCTGTAATTCCTTTTAATATAAACTCTTTATTATCGATGCCTACTAATTCGATTTCTGCACCGGAAAGATTAACATTAGATGGAATCAGGTCTACGTTTTCGACAACATTTTTTATAATCGTATCTTTCGTCTCGGCTTCTCCAAGGAGAAGTTCATACAATGTATTTTCTACAGAATTCTTGTCAACGCCAAGTCCACTGGTTGTATTACCCTGTGGGTCTATATCAATTGTAAGAACCTTCTTTCCCTTTTCTGCCAGACAGGCCGAAAGATTAATTGCAGTTGTTGATTTACCAACTCCGCCTTTCTGATTGGCAACTGCTATAATTCTTCCCAACTTCATTCCTCCTTTATGAGGTTTTATTTGTCATTGTGCGTATTGCAGATTTATTATAACACTTTTATTTTAATCCCGCCACATAATGTTTCACGTGAAACATAAAAAAACAAATAAATTTTTTTTAAAAAATTGTTTAGTTTGTATGGCTCATGATTTTCTTGTAAAATCAATGTCCTCGCAGTATAATATCTTTATATATGTTTAGTGTCTTTTATAGCAATTCCAGAAAATAATGCAATTAGACAGTTCAGCAGAGTGTGAAGGACAAGAAAGATATCTGCAGGTGTGCTGACACAGGACAAAGATATCTGACACAGGACTTCACTCTCTGACGGGCTGAATTAATTGCAGTATTTTACGAAACTGCTATAGTTACTGTCACATGCTATTTTGTCATAAAATATATTCCTTAAAATAAGGTATGCAGTAACGTTTTAAACATTTGCTATGCTTAATAAAGGAGGCTGAAAATGAACAGAAACAAACATAAATTTCTTACATTTGCTGCTCTGATGACTGGTGCAACTGTTACAGTCCATCTGATCAACCGCACTGTTGCTGCTGCCGCACAGCTTAAACAGATGCTTCATATTTCTGATGATAATTACTTTGAATGGCGTTTTGGCAATATTTACTATACAAAAAAAGGAACCGGCTCACCAATTTTATTAATTCATGATGCTTTACCAGGAGCTTCTGGATATGAATGGAGCAAAATTGAAGATGAACTGGCAGTTGACCATACCGTATATACTGTTGATCTTTTAGGTTGTGGACGCTCCGATAAACCCAGCATCACATATACCAATTTTGTATATGTACAGATGATCTGTGACTTTATCCGGAAAATTATCGGAGAAAAAACAGATGTAATTGCCAGTGGATTTTCCAGTTCCTTTGTTGTAATGGCCTGTCATAATGAGAAAGAGCTCTTTAACAAAATCATGCTGGTTAACCCTCCAAGCTTTACTCAGTTAAGGCATATGCCAACAAGAAAAGACCACTTATTAAAACTTGCTCTGGAGGTTCCAATTTTTGGAACATTGATTTACCATATGATTGTTTCACGTGATAATGTAAGTAATTTGTTTATAGAGAAAATGTATTACAATCCGTTTCATGTGGATTCTCAGATGACAGATGCATATTATGAGGCAGCACATAAGGGCGGATGTTATACGAAATATCTGTACTCCAGCCTGGCTTCCAAATACATGAATATTAACATCAATCATGCTGTCAAGGCGTTAGATAACAGTATTTATATCGTTGAGGGAGAAGCAGAACCAAATGCAAAGTCCATCACAGATGAATATTGTTCTTGTAACCCGGCTATAGAAATTTCTACACTGACTGGTACTAAGCATCTTCCTCATGTTGAAAACCCAGAAAACTTTCTCGAGCAGGTTAAAATCTTCTTTTAGTGGCAGGTTAGAACATATTTGAAAAAGGCGTTCTGCAATAAAGCAACCCTATAAAGTTGTTCTCAAACACAAAAAGCTTCGACACGCAGATTTATTTCTATGTATCGAAGCTTTTTTATAGCAATTCCAGAAAATAATGGAATTGCTATGGTCTTTATTTACATTTTCTTACTCTTCTGTATCGCTTTCAGATGTATCTGTTGTATCAGATGCACTTGCGGACTTTGAATCATCATCAGTTACTGCATCACTATTATCGGATGTTTCTGTTTCACTATCAGTTTCAACATCTGCTGATGCTTTTTCATCTGATTCCACTTCATCTGAATCTGTTTTAGTCTCATCCTTCTCAACGCCTGCGACTGACTCGAATGCTGTAAATAACTCTTTTATATTCATTTTGTTTACAAGATATACCTTGTTATCTACTACTGCTGCATAGTAGTTTGTATCATAACTGTAGTAGGAAACTTCCAGTGTGTCTCCGTCTTCTTCTGTAAATGTTACTGTCAGTTCTGCATCTCCATCCGGATCATATTTTTCCGTAAGGCGTTTCTGTGCTGCCATGTTGATCAGTTTATTATAGAATGTTGTAAATGTTGTTTCATTCAGATCAGCGCCGTCAAGTTTATACGTTACTGTTTCTGTATCATTTCCGTCTTCGTCTGTTGATGTTTCACGTGAAGCATTTACCTTATAATCTGTTCCCTGATAATTTACTTTTAAGCTTGCAAGGCTGTTTACAGATACATAACTTACTGTCATATCCCAGAAATCTTCTTCTGTTTTATCCGTAAGTGCAGACAGTGTTTCTTCCGACATAGTGTAGACTTCATTACTGTCATTTACCATGACATATCTGTTACTGTCATCAGCTTCGTTACCAACCAGAATTGTAAGCTGTTTATCTACCATCTCTGTCGTTTCTGTAGAATCCGGTGTTTCAGAATCTGAGGTTTCTGCGTTATCATCCGAAGTTTCTACTTTTTCCTGATAATCTACGGTGATTGTCGAATATGGTTTATCCAGTCCATACTTGCTCTTATCTTCGCATTTATAATCTGCCATGGAATTATAAGCCATGCTTCCAAAAGAAGATACCAGAGAACTTACTGTAGCTGAATCTGCCTTATCCTCTTCTCCATTAGCACTTACTGACCATACGCTGGTATCCGCATCCTTTTTTAATTCATAGGAATTATCTCCGTCTACAGAAATCTTAGTGATTGTATCTGTGCTGGAGATTGCCGGGAAGTCTTCCATCTGCGCGTAATCATATAATGTCTTTGTAAATGGTTCTACGCAGGAAGAATCTACCAGATAAACTGTTTTCTCATCATCATCTTTTCTTACATAATACTGGCTTGTAGATGAATTCTCATCTCCTACATATAATGTAGTTGTTGTATCATCACCGTCTTCATCCTCTGATTTCGTCACAATCTTAATTGTATTTGCCGGAGAATCCAAACCATACTCTGCAAGGTCATCTACATCTTCCAGAACTCTGTCTGACTCTACGGAAGTAACCGATGACGCAGCACTGTCCAAAGTACTCTGATTTACCGGAAAATCTGTATCATCTTTTTTTACCCAGCTATCATCTTTTTTTTCAAATGTTGTTTCTGTATCATCAACCATGAAATCCAGAGATTTAATGTCGTCAGCAGAAGCAGTAAATACAGAGGTGTTTTCTTCGGATTCCGCTTCTGATTCTTTCTGTTCCTGGTGGGATACGTAGGTTTTTACGCCTGCGTATGCCCCACAGCAAACTGCAAGAACTGCAACTGCAAGAATCATTTTTACAGTTTTATTCTTCATTTAAGCTTTTCTCCTCTTCATCCAGACTACTAAACCTACAACCAGGAAGAATCCAGGAATCAGTCCGATTGTACAGATTTTCCAGAATGCAGCATCATAATCTGTAAGTGTCAGATAAGATACAGACAGGCTCTTTGACGGAATAGATACGGTTGCGCTGTCTTCTGTATCAGTCATCCATTTCAGTGATTCAATGATCAGCTTTTCATTTCCGCCTGATACCATCTGATTAACCTGTGATTCCATCAGATTAGAAGTAGAATAATAAACGATCTGAGTTTCTTTGTCATCATCCAGAGTTTCTGTAATGCTCACTCCCAGATCAAATGGCCCTTCTTCATCGCCATCTTCTTTCTCTAATGTATCACTGTTAAGATCTGTCTTTGAGTATGCCTGATCAGAAGTTGTTAAGATACTGTTGATCGTTACAGTGTCTCTCACATCATCCATCTTCTTGATTCCCTGTGCATATGGTGCAAGTACATAATATCCGCCGGAGGCTGTCTCAGAACTTGCATCTGTACTGTTTACAGTTGGAACCAGGTAATATGGCATCTGCATTGCATAATGCTGGCTGTCACCCTCAAATACAATTCCTGCTGCTCTCTGAACACCATAATTTTCAAGAACTGCATCAAAGTTTGGCAGATTTTCTGTTGTATAATCAGAGAAGATCATTGCTTTTCCACCACTTTCAAGATAATCTATAATGGCATTTTTTTCATCTTCTGAGATATCTGTAGATGGAGAATCAATAAACAGACAATCTGCATCATCCGGAACACTGCTTTCTGTAAGAAGATTCAGTGACTGAATATCCATGTTTGCTTTTTCGATGTCTTCTTTGATAGAAGAATCCATCTCTTTTTCTCCATGTCCTTCCAATGTATAAAGAACCGGAAGATCTTCAGAAGTTACATATCCGATAGCACTTGTGATCTGACCTTCACCATCAAAACCAGTTGTCTGATAACTGTATGTCTGATAATCCATTGTACTTTCATAGATATTGTTATAATCAATAACTTTGTTTCGATCTCCGCATACCACAATAAGACTATTTGCAGAAAGATCATCGCTTGTATACTCGGCTACAAATTTAGGATTTACTACCGGGTCTTTCTGTTCTACTTTAATATGTTTGGATTCATCTTCATATTTCTTAAGAAGATTCGTGATATTTTCATCTTCTGAACCGCTCTGTGCAATCTGATAAATCGTTACATCCTTATCCAGATCTTTCAGCATTGCCTTAGTATCGTCGCCGATACTGTAAAGCTTCTCACTGCTGATATCGATCTCTGAGTATTTGGATGGAATCGCACTTACAATCATATTTATCACAACTACAACTGCAATAAATATTACTGACATTACCATTGTATAGGAACCGTTTTTAATATGTTTCTTGCTGACAGTTCCAATCAATTTCTTTTTATCAAACTTCGTATGTTTACTGTTTTTCATTTTTTCTTTCAGCTTCATTTCCTTTCACCTCCCCACTAATTCCAACGTCTCTTCAGAATAGACTGTGTTGTAAGGAACAAGCATACTGCGATCACTGAAAGAAAATATACAATTCCTTTTATGTCAAAAATGTTACTCGTGAAATTATCAAAATGTCCACTCAGGTTGAATACATCCAGAACTTTCTGAATTCCGCCTTCAAAAATACTGGATTTTACTACATAAATGATTACAAGTATTACTTCTCCGATCACTCCAATCACTGCTGAGATCAGAACATTCTTAATCATTGTATAAATAATAATCGCTGCTGCCAGAATCAGTAATCCAAATGCTACACATGTAGACATTGATGTCTGAGAGAAAAATGAAGAAATACCATTCATCATGTAGAAGGCAAATAAAAGGACAAATGTAAGTACTGCCGCAATTACCTGGCTTTCAGTTAATGCTGACATAAATACACCGATTGCAATATTTGCACATCCAAGAAGGAAAAATCCAAGAACTGCTGTATAAGCAGATGCAAAGGATACTGTACCAAACTTAGACATAATCAGTGGATAAGTACACATAACTGCCATAGGAATGGCATATACCGTTACCAGTGCAAGATATTTACCTATTACAATACCACCTACAGAAACCGGTGATGTCAAAAGCAGCTGGTCTGTTTTCTGTTTTCTTTCTTCTGCCAGTACACGCATCGTCAGGATTGGCACTCCAATAAGGAACACAAAGGTAATGGCACTTAATGTATATTCAAATTTAGGATATGCTGCTGAAAGCTGATATGCAGAAAAATAAATACCTGCCAGTACAAGGATAAAAAAGATAAACAAATATCCTACCATGGATGTCAGGTAGCTTTTCAGCTCTCTTTTATAAATAGCTGTCATGATTATTTTTCTCCCCCTTCATCATTTTTCTGTGATTCTGTTGATGTCTGTTCCACGTTTACAGCTTCCGTTTTAGCTTCTGCTGTTTCCTGGCTTTCAGAACTCTTCTGGTCTGTATCATCTTCACTTGCAGATGCCGGTTTCTCAGATGCTGTAAGTTCAAGGAATATTTCCTCAAGAGATACTTTCTTGGACTTCATCTCATAAATTGGGCTGTTTATATCAGACATCTTGTAGAATACTTTTTCTCTGATATCATTATTCTCTTCTGTGGAAACCTTAGTGCTCCAGAGATTCTGTTTCTCATCCTTCTCAATAGTCACGCTGTTAACTCCTTCAATGCTTTCCAGAGCCTGTTTAATCTGTGATTTTTCACCTTTAATAAGCATTTCAAGAGTATTAGATCCTTCTGCCAGCTTTCCAAGGTTCTCCGGAGTATCACTGGCAACCAGTTTTCCATGGGAAATGATCAGCACGTAATCACACACCGCACTTACTTCAGATAAGATATGCGAACTGAGAATTACTGTATGCTTCTTCTTTAAATCTTTGATGAGGGTACGGATTTCTATAATCTGTTTCGGGTCAAGTCCTACTGTCGGCTCATCCAGAATGATAACCTCCGGGTAGCCCATGATTGCTTCCGCCAGTCCAACTCTCTGTCTGTAGCCTTTTGACAGATTTTTGATCAGACGATTTCTCATATCAGAAATCTTTACCATATCCATAACTTCTTCTATCATGGTTGCTTTTTTGTCTTTTGGGATTTTTTTGAGATCAGCCACGAATTTCATATATTCCAGAACGGTCATATCAAAATAGAGTGGCGGCTGTTCTGGCAGATAACCGATACATTTCTTCGCTGCTTCCGGTTCTTCAAGGATATCGTGTCCGTCAATCCTGACGGTTCCTTCTGTGGATGCAATGTATCCTGTTATCATATTCATTGTGGTGGATTTGCCTGCACCGTTTGGTCCAAGGAATCCATAGATTTTACCTTTCTCGATTTTAAAAGAAAGGTGGTCAACTGCCGTATGGTCGCCATATCGTTTGACCAGATTGTTTACTTCAATCAATGTGTTCTCCTCCTTTTATTTAAATGCCGCAAATTCGTCCTGGTGTGTTTAAAAAAGACTTTCCGCAGGAATGATTTTCCAAACACGCTCTGGCTTCAGGATTAATATAGAAAATGTCCTCAGGCGAAACAGAGAATGGGGGAACCCGAGGACATCTCTACAAGAACAGTTTATGATGAAGTTGTGATAAAATTAGGATAAAAGTGTGATTATTTTGTGATGTTTGTGTGAGACAATGGTTCTTTCAGCGGAGTTCCTGCTTTACGCGGATATTTACCCGGAGTTGGTTTCTTCTTATCTATAATGACAAGAGAACGGTCAATTTCCGAATCAGGAAGCTGGAAATATGTGATATCTCTTAACTGCCCGCCAAGGATTTTGATTGCTTTTTCAGCCTCTGTTGCTTCTTCCTGTACAGTTCCTGATTTATAGGAAATAAATGTTCCACCTGTTTTTACATATGGAAGGCAATATTCTGACAGCGTTGCAAGATTTGACACTGCTCTGGATACGCAGAGGTCATATTTCTCACGATATTCCTTGTTCTTCGCATACTCTTCGGCTCTTCCATGAATTGCCTTAATTCCTTCCAATCCGAGAAGCGTAAAGCTTTCCTCCAGAAAATTCACTCTCTTCTTCAGGGAGTCCAGCAGGCAGGCTTCCAGATGCGGGAATGCAATCTTTAACGGTACTCCCGGGAATCCTGCTCCTGTACCAATATCCATGATTGTTTTTACTTTTGTCATATCAATCGCTTTTACGCAGGACAGGCTGTCGAGAAAATGCTTTGTCAGCACTTCCTCGAATTCTGTAATTCCTGTCAGATTCATAACTTTATTCTTCTCTACCAGAAATTCATAGAACTGAATAAACTGATCTTTCTGTTTCTGACTCAGTTCTATTCCCAGCTCTTTACATCCGTTTTCCAATGTCGACAGATTATATGGCATGGTATTTTTCTCCTTTTTTATACTTATTTCTAATTCTCTAATCGTTGTTTTGTTTTTTCAACTTATAACTGATTTTTCTTTTTTATTTCGGTATTTCAGATTTTGAGTTTCCCTGCTATTTTATTAGCTTTTCTCTCAACTTTCTATTTTTCTTTTTGTTGTTTTTTGGGATTTTTAATGTTCTTTTCTATTCTTTCTCTACCTGAGTCTGTGTATTTAAGTGTTGTTTTTCGTGCTTTGAAATCGTTTTTTGGTGATTTAAGGGTCCTTTATTCAGTTCTTTCATATTGTAAAATATGCTTGCTTTTTTCATATTTTCACATGTGTAAGTACATTAAATAGTGCTTATTGTGTCTTATCTTGCACTTGAAAGATATACCAGTAAAACAGATATATCTGCTGGCGATACCCCTGAAATTCGGGAGGCCTGTCCGATAGAAATCGGTCTGTATGCCTCCAGCTTCTGGCGGGCTTCGATTCTCAGACTGCCGACTTTCTCATAATCAAGATCCGCTGGGATTTTCTTTGCTTCCAGTTTCTTAAACTGTTCTACCTGCTTTAACTGTCTGCGGATATATCCATCATACTTGATGTTAATATCAACCTGTTCCTGTACATCCCATGGAAGTTCCGAACGTTCTTTGTCAAGCGGTTTAATTGCTTCATAGGAAAGTTCCGGACGGCGGATCAGTTCTGCCAGTGTTGTTCCTGACTTCAATGGAGTACTGTTGTAGCTTTCCAGAAGTGCCTGAACCTCTTTATTTGCACCGATATTTGTATGTTCTACTCTTTCAATTTCTTTCTTAATCTGTTCTTCTTTTGCAAGAATCTTCTGATATTCTTCCTCGCTGATAAGACCTACCTGGTAGCCCTTCTTACGAAGTCTCAGATCTGCATTATCCTGACGGAGAAGAAGTCTGTACTCTGCTCTGCTGGTCATCATACGGTATGGTTCATGGTTCTCCTTTGTTACCAAATCGTCAATCAGGACACCGATATACGCCTCTGAACGGTCCAGAATCAACTGTTCCTGGCCTTTAACTTCCATAGCCGCATTAATTCCGGCAATCAGTCCCTGAGCCGCCGCTTCCTCATATCCGGAGCTTCCGTTAAACTGTCCACCGCTGAATAAACCTTTAATTTTCTTGAATTCCAGTGTTGGATATAGCTGGCGCGGATTAATGCAATCGTACTCAATGGCATATGCATTTTTGACGATTTTGGCATGTTCAAGTCCCGGTACAGAGTGATACATTTCCTCCTGTACATCCTCTGGAAGGGAACTGGACATTCCGCCGATATACATTTCATTTGTATAAAGTCCCTCCGGCTCAATAAACACCTGGTGTCGGTTTTTATCAGCAAAACGCACTACCTTATCTTCAATAGATGGGCAGTAACGTGGTCCTGTTCCCTCAATCATTCCTGAATATAGCGGAGAACGATCCAAGTTTGCGCGGATAATCTCATGTGTTTTCTCATTGGTGTATGTCAGCCAGCATGATTTCTGTTCAATCTGAACATCTTCCGGGTTGGTTGAAAAAGAAAACGGAACAACCCTCTCATCTCCGAATTGCTCTTCCATTTTGCTGTAGTCAATGGTATTTCCAGCAATACGTGCCGGTGTTCCTGTTTTAAAACGGAACATTTCGATTCCCAGTTCTTTCAGAGAATCTGTAAGATAATTGGCAGCCTGGAGTCCGTTCGGACCTGTGTAGTTGCTTACATCGCCGTAGATACATCTTGCTTTCAGGTAGGTTCCTGTACAGAGAACGACTGCCTTACAATTATAAATAGCACCTGAATAAGTTTTTACGCCTTTAATCTTTCCATCTTCAACCAGAAGCTTTGTTACTTCACCCTGCTTAATAGTAAGGTTCGGAGTATTTTCCAATGTCTTTCTCATCTCATTGCTGTATGCCTGTTTATCCGCCTGTGCACGCAGGGAATGAACCGCAGGTCCTTTGGAGCAGTTGAGCATTTTTGACTGAATAAATGTTTTATCAATATTCTTTCCCATTTCACCGCCAAGAGCATCCAGTTCTCTTACCAGATGTCCCTTGGAACTGCCACCTACATTTGGATTACATGGCATTAATGCGATACTATCTACGCTGACGGTAAACATAACTGTATTCAGACCGAGGCGCGCGCCTGCAAGTGCAGCCTCACATCCGGCGTGTCCGGCGCCGACTACAACGAGATCATAATCTTCTACTAAAGTTTTCATTTTATCTCCTTTATTTCCACTGTATAATCTACTATCGTACAATTTACTAATCTATTATTAAAAATCGCCGAAGGCGATTTTTTTGCAAAATTTATTCTATTACAATCATACTTCATCAATACTAATGATAATCTATCGGATACAATCAAGTCACTACTCGCTGCCAGATTCTTATCCACTATTTACCCATACAGAACTTACTGAAAATCTCATTAACCAGATCCTCACCCACTGATTCTCCGAGAATCTTTCCAAGATTTTCATATGCGTTCATCAGATCTATGGAGAAGAAATCCTCCGGCATTCCCATTTCTATACTGTTTCTGACCAGATCAAGACTCTTGTCAGCTTCTTCCAGTGCTGCTTTATGGCGAGCATTTGTGATGTATACTTCGTCATTAAAGGAAATCTCTCCACCAAAGAACATTTCTTTGATCTGTTCTTCCAGCTCTGTGATTCCTTTTTCCTCTTTTGCAGAAATAGGAATCACAGGGTGACCCGTCTTTTCTTTCAGAAGTTCTGGCTGGATTACTGGCTGAAGATCCGTTTTATTATACAGGATGATTGCTTTTTTACCGGCAAGCATAGCCATGATTTCTTCGTCATTCTCGTCAAGCGGAACTGACGAATCCACAACATAAAGAATCAAGTCTGCTTTCTGTGCCATTTCTCTGGCTCTGTCTACACCGATTTTTTCCACAATATCCTTCGTCTCACGGATTCCGGCTGTGTCGATAATCTTCAGAGAGATTCCATGAAGTGTGATATATTCTTCAAGAATATCTCTTGTTGTTCCTGCAATATCAGTTACAATAGCGCGATTTTCTCCTATCAGAAGATTCAGCAGAGAAGATTTTCCGGCATTTGGTTTCCCAAGAATAACCGTCTGAATTCCCTCCTGGATCATCTTTCCGTCGGAAGAAGTTTTCAACAATCGTTTCACTTCTTTCTGCTCGTTGTCCACAACTTCCAGAAGCTCCTGTGGATATCCATCCAGACTGATGTGTTCCGGATCATCCAATGCTGACTCAATGTATGCGATATGATAAATCAGTTTCTCTCTGATCTCGCGGATAGCTTTCTGTACAGAACCTCTTAACTGATCCATGGAACTGCGAAGTGCATATTCATTCTTTGCCTGAATGACATCCATAACCGCTTCGGCCTGGGACAGATCCATACGACCGTTCAGGAAAGCGCGCTTCGTAAATTCTCCTGGTTCTGCGATCTCTGCACCGTTTTTCAGCACTGTTTCCAGTACTCTCTGCATGGCAAATACACCGCCATGGCAGTCAATTTCTACTGTATCTTCCCCTGTGAAAGTTCTCGGTGCGTGCATGATCATCACCAGAACCTCATCCACCAGTTCCTCTCCATCATAAATATATCCATAATGAATGGTATGAGTCGGAACTTCTTTTATTTTTTTCTTTCCACCTTTTGATCTGTAGACACGGGAAATCACGTCCATGGCATTTTCACCACTGATGCGGACAATTCCAATTCCGGATGCACTCATAGCTGTGGAAATTGCTGCAATTGTTGTTTCCATTTTTTCCTCCTCACTTATTATATGTACTCTCGCTGCCTGCTCATAGCCAAATAGCATTTAGAAATTTTAAAATACAAACAGGATTACACAGGCAACCCTTAGCATCTTTTTCAAATCTTTATATAAATAACAAGATCATTACACCTATCGTTAATATCCCTGTTATTTATACAAAAACAAGTCCCACCTGGGAACTGCTGCCGTTGGATAATTACTTATTTTCTACAATAAAAAATGTTACTCCAGGTAAAAGTGTACACGCAAAGTTACGTGTTATTCACGCTTTCACCTAGAATAACATTCTTTTTTAATATCTGCAATGAAACATGTGCTTCTACATACAGCTATTTATTTAATTTGTTACTGTTCAGTCGCCAACACCTTGTGAAATAAACAGCAGATTAATTTCTTTTTAATTTTACCACTACATGGCGGTAAGGTTCTTCACCTTCACTGACAGTCTCAACGAATTTATTTCCCTGAAGAGCAGAATGGATGATTCTTCTCTCATAAGGATTCATCGGCTCAAGAATTACCGGCTTGCGGGTCTTTCTTACCTTATAAGCGATACCTCTTGCAAGATTCTCAAGAGTCTCTTTACGGCGTTTGCGGTAATCTTCTGTATCAAGTTTTACACGAATGTAATTTGATTTTCCTTTATTTACCACAAGGCTTGTCAGATACTGAAGAGAATCCAGTGTCTGACCTCTCTTGCCGATAAGGATTCCCATATCTTCGCCTTCGAAATCAACTTCCAGACTTCCATCTGTTGTATTATACTTAGATGTGATCTCTACTTCTCCAAGATTCATAGAAGCAAACACTTCGCTCAGGAATATCCTTGCTCTGTTTTCTACTTCTTTAATCTCTTCCGGATCTGTAATGATTTCAACAGGTTTTGCCGGTTTCACCGGTTTTGCTGCCTTTTCTCTGACTGGTTTCTCTTTGATTTCTTTCGGTTCTCTTGGCTGTTTTTCTTTTACAACTTTTTCCTTTACAGGCTTTGGCTGTCTTGGTTTCTCAGAAACAGCTTTTGGCTCTTTTGTTTCTTTCTTCACCGGTTTTACAGGTTCTGGTTTCTTTTCTTCAACCGGAGTCTCTTCCTTGAAGGAATCAAGTTTTACTGTCTCTACGATTTCCTTCATTTCTTCTTCCTCAGAAACCAGTTCAATCTTACGAACCTTTATCACTGCAGGTTTACTTCCGATTCCGAAGAATCCGTTGCTTCCTTCACTGATTACCTGAATCTCAAGCTGGTCACTGGATACGCCAAGCTCGATACATGCTTTTGTAATTGCTTCACTCTTTGTTTTCGCTGAAAACTGGATATAATCCTCCATGCCAACCCCTCCGTTCCTGACTACTTCTTCTTATTACGCTCATCAAATGCTTTTACCATATTGGCTTTGGCAGTAATGCTGCCCGGTTTTGCATTTGCTGCGTTTTTGTAAGATTCTTCGACCTTCTTAGCTCTTGTCTCGACATCAGTATTGCTGCTGCCTTTTTCAACTTTATTGATATTCTTAACGCTCTGATGTGCCTGATTTGTGATTTTCTGAGGCGGAAGCCCTTCTTTTTCGCGCTTCTTTTCCATCTTCTTCATATTCTCATTGATCAGGTCATCAATCTGAATCTTATCCATATGTCTGTTGATGACAAGCTGCTGTACACTTCGTACTGCCGCACTTGCTACCCAGTAAATACCAAGACCTACAGGGAATGTGAAACAGAATACTGCTGACATGAGCGGCATTACCATGTTCATTGTCTTCATGGAGTTCATCATTGCATCCTGCTGTGCATCTCCACCCTGCTGTGCTGCCTGAGGCATCAGCTTTAAGTTAATCATCTGTGTAGCCCACGCAAGGATCGGAATCAGGATTGCAACGATTGCAATAAGAATAGAACCACCGACAAAAGCGGCTTTAATATAAGTCAAAGGCTGGTCTGCAATATTCAGTCCAAAGAAGTTCTGCACATGCGAAATCTCTTTTGCAGTACTGTTAAGTGTATCCGCAAATCCGGAAAACTGACTGGTCTCTGCAAGAGTTTTCCACTGAGAAGGAGATAATGCATATAAAAAGTCTGTTACAGAATTGCTCGTAGCATTGTTGCCATCCATAATAAGCTGAACTCTTGTCATCTTATTATCTGTGATGAACTGCTGCAGGATATCTGTATATCCGTTTACACCTGTAATGCTTGTAACTGCAGATGCAAGGATATCTTTTACGCTGCCTACATATGCCGGAATTTTGTAAATTACCTGGTATAATGCCATCAAAATAGGGAACTGGATTGCAAGCTGTACGCAGCTTCCTGTAGGAGATACACCGTATTTCTGATATACAGCCTGTGTCTCTTCCTGCATCTTCTGCATAGCTGCCGAATCGTTATTTTTTCCCTTATACTTCTTCTGAATCTTCTGAAGCTCTGGCTGCATGATCGCACTTAATTTAGAAAATTTCTGCTGTTTGATCTGCAGTGGAGTCATAAGAGCGTAAATAAGGATACTGAAGATGATAATGCAAAGACCGATATTCTGAATTCCAAATACATTCAGCAGTCTGTAGATACCATCCATGATCCATCCCATGACGGTCGCAAGCTGACCGATAATAGGAGTGCTGCTCTTTGTCGCTAAAATCATTTCCAAGTTCATTTCCTCCTAGAATCCATAAATGACAGGAGGTTCCTTCGATCGATCAATATTCAATTTTCAAGTACATTCCTGTCTTTACGGTACAGGGTCATAGCCTCCATGGGAAAAAGGATTACAGCGAAGTATTCTCCATACCGCAAGAAGACCACCCTTTAATGCACCATATTTTTCGATTGCTTCTAAACCATATTGAGAACATGTGGGAATATAAGGACATTTTGTTCTCTTCATCGGTGACAAATACTTTTGATAGAGTTTAATTATTCTGATCAGAAACTTCTTTATCATTGTTCTTACCTGCTATGCAGTGCTTTCCCGCAAGATGCATCAGTGCACTTTCTATCTCATGATAGGTTCTGTCTTTTGCCTGGGGACGTGCAACTACTACAATATCCAAACCATTTTCAAATTCCGCTTCATTTAACCGATAACTTTCTCTTATCAATCTGGTGAGTCTGTGGCGGACCACACTATTCCCTACTTTTTTACTTACTGATATTCCCAGACGATTCTTCATGTACTGATTTTTCAGTACGTACATCACCAGATACCGATTACCTTTTGATGTTCCATGTTTATATACTTTTTGAAAATCTTGATTTTTTTTTAAGGACTCTGATCTTTGCATAGAATCCCCTTTCATAATCTCTTTTTTAAGAGAAGAAAAGACCACATAACTGCGGTCTTATTCTTAGGCTGATAAATGCTTTCTTCCTTTTAATCTTCTGGCAGCTAATACTTTACGACCACCTTTTGTGCTCATGCGAGCTCTGAAGCCATGAACTTTCGCTCTAGATCTTTTTTTCGGCTGAAATGTCATTTTCATAGGTAAAGCACCTCCTTTATCTATTATCCATGTTAAATTTTGTAACTTTTTAAGTATGGCAAATGCCGGAGTATTCGCTTCCTGCAGCCGCCAACTTTACTTATTAGAACATCATTTCAATTATATTCATAAAGGGTGGTTTCGTCAAGTATTATTTGCAACAAAGATTTCTCTTGTTTTTCTGTCATTGTGGATAGTTTAATTGGTTTACGTAATATTATCCACAATTTGTGGATAACTTGTGGATAACTTGTGGAATACCTGCTTATCTTTCCACTTTATCCCCCTTGTTTTTACACATCTCCCAAAAATTCTCTTTTATTTTTGCGCTTTTTGACAGTGTATAAAATTATACACATTTTTTTCCTATATTCAAGTGATCGTGTCGCATTATGGTAACCAAAATGGGCTTTTCCACTGTTATCCACACTAATCCACATAAAAATTGGGGATAACTTTTTTTCCACATTTCCATCAAATATACATTGCGAAAACAGGCATTTTATTATAATATATATAAGGATATTTATGTCTTTTTTAAAGAATACGGACAATGTCTGTGGAAAACAGGCTATCGCAATGACTTATACATTAATATAGAAGCAATTGTTACTGTTCACTACATGTTCAGTAATAAGTAATACGAACCGGGAGAACCAAAAATGAACAAAGTTGTGGAAAAATGGGATGAAATCCTACAAATCGTCAAAACAGAGCATGATCTGTCTGACGTTTCTTTTAATACATGGCTAAAACCACTCACTGTTTTTGAAGTAATCGACAACGTCGTTACTATTATCGTTCCATCTGAGCAGGTCGGTCTCAATTATATAAGTAAAAAGTACAAACTTCCTCTCCAGGTAACAATCAGTGAAGTTACCGGAATGGAAAACTGTGATATTAATTTTATATTACCGGAAGATGTTCCGAAAAGAGAGACAGTTTCTCCCAAAGCGCAGTCGCAGGACGCCCGCTGCGAAGAAGCTCATCTGAATCCGAAATACACTTTTGACACATTTGTAGTCGGAAGCAACAATAAATTCGCCCAGGCGGCAGCCCTTGCAGTTGCTGAATCTCCGGGAGATACCTACAATCCGCTGTTTATCTACGGTGGCGCAGGTCTGGGAAAGACTCACCTTATGCATTCTATTGCGCATTTTATCATTGATCACGATGAAAACAGTAAAGTACTTTATGTTACCAGCGAGGAATTTACTAACGAACTGATCGAGACAATCCGAAACGGAAATAACTCAGCAATGACTAAATTCCGCGAAAAATACAGAAATATTGATGTTCTTCTCGTCGATGATATTCAGTTTATTATAGGAAAGGAATCTACACAGGAAGAATTTTTCCATACTTTCAACAGTCTGCACAGCGCAAAAAAACAGATCATTATTTCATCAGATAAACCACCGAAAGATATGGAAATTCTGGAAGAACGTTTCCGTTCACGATTTGAATGGGGTCTGATCGCAGATATCACACTGCCGGATTACGAAACCCGAATGGCGATTCTTCATAAAAAAGAAGAAATGGATGGCTATGATATTAATGAAGAAGTAATCAAATACATCGCAAACAATATCAAATCCAATATTCGTGAGCTGGAAGGTGCGATTAACAAGGTTATGGCTTTCGCCAAACTTGAAAAGAAAGAAGTAACACTTGAACTTGCTGAACAGGCGCTTAAAGATATCATTTCACCTGACGAAAAGAAAGTGATCACACCGGAATACATTATTTCCATGGTTGCAGAACACTTTGATGTTACAGTTGAAGACCTCTCAGGAAATAAACGTAACTCCAAAATTGTAACCCCTCGTCAGATCGCAATGTATTTATGCAGGGAAATTATTTCCACACCATTGAAATCTATCGGAAAATCTCTTGGTAATCGTGACCATACTACCATTATGCATGGAATCGACAAGATTGAAAAAGAGATTTCCAACGACGAAAATTTAAAAAATACCATCGAAACCTTAAAGAAAAAGATTAATCCACAGGGATGAGGATAACTGACTGTATAAACTGTGTATAAGATGTTGATTATATGTGGATAAATGTGTATAACTTTCTGCCCCTTTTTTGGCAAATCAGTTATACACAAGTTATTCACATGCTTTAAGTGCCTCTATACACGAAGTTATCCATATTCGAAACCCTTGAAAAATCAACATAAAATTGAGTTTTTCACATATTCACATCCCCTACGGCGGCGACGACGGATTCCTTTTATATATTTATCTATAAAAAACACATTTCACCCAGAAAGGAAGTTATACACATTATGAAAATCATTTGCCAGAAAAGTAACTTGCTCAAAAGTGTCAGTATCTCACTCAAAGCAGTTCCTTCCAAAACAACAATGCCAATCCTTGAATGTATTTTAATAGATGCAACAACAAACCAGATTAAATTTACTACCAATGATATGGAACTTGGGATTGAAACAATCGTTGATGGAACGATTGAAGAAAAAGGATTAATTGCACTTGATGCAAAAATCTTTTATGAAATCATTCGTCGACTGCCAGAAAATCAGGTTACTATAAAAACAGACGAGAAACTTACTGCCACCATTACCTGTGAAAAAGCTAAATTTACAATTCCTGGTAAATCCGGAGAAGATTTTGCATATCTCCCAATTATCGAAAGGGAAGAGAGTCTTACTATCTCACAATTCACTCTTAAAGAGATGATCAGACAGACAATTTTCTCAATTGCGTCTAATGAGACTAACAAATTAATGACCGGAGAACTTTTTGAGATTAAGGATAATTATCTGAAAATCGTATCTCTGGATGGACATCGTATTGCCATCAGACGTATGGAACTGAAGAAAGATTATGCAGACCGCAAAGTGGTGGTACCTGGTAAAACCCTTAATGAGATCAGTAAGATCCTGTCAGGTGAAATTGATGATATTGTAAATATTTATTTTTCAAAGAATCATATTTTATTTGAATTCGACCAGACAATTGTTATTTCCAGGCTGATTGACGGAGAATATTTCCGCATTGATCAGATGCTTTCCAGCGATTATGAAACAAAGATCGTAATCAACAAAAAAGAATTTCTGGATTGTATTGACCGAGCTACATTGCTGGTAAGAGAGGGAGAAAAGAAACCGATCATCATAGAAATTACTGATAATTCTATGGAATTACGCATTGATTCAGCAATGGGTTCTATGAATGAAAGCATTGATATCAACAAAGAGGGAAAGGATATTCTGATTGGGTTTAATCCTCGTTTCCTGATTGACGCTCTGAAAGTAATTGATGATGAAACAATCAGTATCTACCTCGTAAATCCAAAAGCACCATGCTTTATCAGAGATGATGAGGAAAATTACACATATTTGATTCTGCCTGTAAATATCAACCAGAATCAGGCAAGATAGGGAGTAAATGAAAATGGAAGAAATTAAAATCAGAGATGAATTTATAAAACTGGGGCAGTTACTGAAACTTGCAGATATGGTTCAGGACGGGGTTGAAGCGAAATATGTGATCACCGACGGACTGGTTAAAGTTAATGGAGAAGTGGACGAACGTCGCGGACGAAAAGTTTATGAAGGCGATGTTGTTTCTTATGATGGAAAAGAAATCAAAGTGATCAGGTGAGTAAATGTATATTGAATCCGTTCAGTTAAAAAATTTCAGAAATTATGATTCTCTGGAACTTGATCTGGCACAGGGGACGAATATATTTTACGGAAATAATGCCCAGGGAAAGACAAATATCCTGGAAGCGCTTTATTTATGTGGAACGACTAAGTCGCACAAGGGAAGCAAAGATAAAGATATGATCCGGTTTGGAGAGGATGAATCTCATATCCGTATGATGGTGAAAAGAGATGAACTTTCTTACAAAATTGACATGCACCTCAGAAAGAATAAGGCGAAAGGTGTAGCTATTAACGGGCTGCCGATCAGAAAAGCCGGTGAGTTGTTTGGCGTGGTCAATCTTGTGTTCTTTTCTCCCGAGGATCTGAATATCATAAAAAATGGTCCCGGAGAAAGAAGAAGATTTATTGATCTTGAATTATGTCAGCTGGACAAAATATACCTTACGGATCTGGCTTCATACAATCACATTGTAAATCAGAGAAATAAATTGCTGAAAGATATTTATATTCAGCCTTCGCTAAAAGATACTCTTGATATCTGGGATATGCAGATGGCAGAGTATGGGCGTAGACTTATTAATAAGCGAAGTGATTTTATTGCGGAATTAAATGAGACTGTAAGAAAAATACATCATAATCTTACGGGTGGTCTGGAAGAACTGGAAGTTATTTATGAGCCAAGCTGTACCTCAGAAGAACTGGAAAAAAGTGTACAGTTAAATAGGGAAAAAGATATGCGGATGAAGCTGACATCTGTCGGTCCGCACAGAGACGATCTGTGTGTGATGGCAAATGGAATCGATATTCGAAGATACGGTTCACAGGGCCAGCAGAGAACCGCGGCACTTTCACTTAAATTATCGGAAATTTATATGGTGAAAAGAAAAATAAAGGATACGCCGATTCTGCTTCTGGATGATGTTCTGTCTGAACTGGACCGCAGCAGACAGAACTATCTTCTGGACAGTATCAGTGATATTCAGACGTTGATCACATGTACAGGTCTTGATGATTTTATCAGTCATCAGTTTCAGATAAATAAGGTATTTCAGGTAGTGCAGGGAAATGTATTGCAACCTGAACAATGACGGTTAACAATCTTTTGACAAGGGTATAGGCTTATGATACACTGAACGTAATTATGGAAAGTTGGTGAATGCATTGGACAAAGAAGAATTTCGGATAAAGCTGGAAGAGATTAATAAGCTGGTTCAGGACAAAGATTATAAAGGCGCCATGAACATTGTAGACAGCATAGACTGGAGACGTGTCAAGAACGTCCGTACTTTATGCGTTGTCGGTGAGATTTATGCCGCAAATGGAAGATATGAAGATAGTAAGGAGATTTTTCTTCTTGCATATCATAAAGCATCTATTGGAAAAAATATTCTTTATCGCTTAATTGAGATTTCACTTAGAATGGATGACATTAATGAAGCGGAAGAATTTTTTGAAGAATATAAACAGGTAGCATCTAATGATAGTACACAGTATATTCTTCAGTATAAAATTGCGAGAGCGAAGAACTCTTCCTTGAATGAGCAGATCAGAATTCTGGAAGAATATAAAGAGCAGGAATTTACTGAGAAATGGTCATATGAACTGGCTGCATTATATTATAAAGCCGGAGAAAAGCAGAAGAGTCTGGATTTATGTAATGAGATTATTCTGTGGTTCAGCGAAGGCAAATATGTCATGAAAGCTTATGATCTTAAAATGAGAATGGGTGAGCTGACAGGTGCAGAGAAAGCTAAGTTTGAGAAACAGTTTGTTCCGAAACTTCTTACGCCAGAGCAGGCGAAGGAACTGAAAAAGGCAGAAAAAGAAGCAGAGTCAGAGAAAGATGCTTCAGAAGAGGAAGAACAGAAAGTAGCTTCAGACAGTGAAGTGGCAGATGTAAGTGAGGATACTGAAGAGAAAGAATCGGAAACACCTGAAGAATCAGAGCCAGAGATTCGTGTCAATATGGAGGGTATCCAGGAGCAAATTTCCAAAGGTATCAGAGATATTTTTGGTGGTAAGACTCAGGAAGAAAAAGAAGAGTTTACAGAAGAATCTGATGATATGATCAATGAAGCCGGAATTACAAAGGAGAATGAGATTCCGGAAGAGATCATAAAGAGTGATGCATCACAGGAAGAACCGGAAAATGTTCCGCAGCTGGAAGCAGAACCTGAGAAACCGGGGGAAGCTCCGGTAGCTGTTCCTGTCGAGAGTGTACAGGAAGAGAAAAAAGAGCCGGATTTTTCTGCAACAATTAAGATGCCGGAATTAAATATACCTGCTTCCATGAAGAATATGGAACTTAGTAAAGCTCCGAAAGTGGAAGATGTTGCTGAGACGAAGTTATCCATGGACTCTTTTAAAACATCAGGAACAGAATTTAATCTGGAAGATACGATTCTTGCTGCTGCCAGCGCTCAGGGAATTGAAATTCCGAAGGAAGAAACTCAGCCGGAAGTAAAAGAGCCGGAAAAAATTTCAGAAACAGAACCTGAGGTAGCGATAAAAACACAGAAGATTGCAGATGAATTAGAAGAACCGGATTTTCTCAGTGGAAATCTGGAAGATACAGACATTGAGGATGTTAAAGCAGAGCCGGCAAAGACTATAATAGATGAGGAAAAAACAGAAGAACCTGTAGCTGTTCCAAAAGAGTTTATTGAAGATGACGAAGATGAGGTTACGGAAGAGGACCTCAGAAGAGCAGAAGAGGAATTTCTGTATGGACCGACAGGTAATTCGGATGTCAATCTGGAAGATATAGATGATACAGAACCGGAACAGTTAGTTGATGTGGCGAAAGAGGAAGAAGAACAGCCAGAACCTCTGACTGAAGAAGAGGAACTGGAACGTTTTATAGAATCTATTCAGCCGAAAGATGAAACCGATCCTAGAGACATTGTACCAAGAGAAAAAGAACTGACGGATGATGAGAAACAGTTATTTACATATTTTGTAAAGATTCCGGGAATGAAAGAACAGTTGGTTGATACGTTATGTGATGTTCAGATGGCGGCAGCAGATAAGACTTCCAAAACTGGAAATATTATTGTCATGGGTGGCAAGGAATGTGGAAAGACTAGACTGATCTCCGGGTTGGTTCCGGCAATCTGTAAAGAGTTAAATCTGGAAGCATCCAAAGTAGCTTACGTTTTCGCAGACCAGATCAATGGAAAAAATATTTATAAGATTTTCTCCAAGCTGTCCGGTGGTTTCCTTGTAATAGAGAATGCAAATCAGCTTACACAGGAAACTGTTGAGATGCTTGATAAAGCTATGGAAGTAAATACGGATGGTCTGACTATAATTGTTGAGGATGAAAAGATTGGCATGCGTAAACTGATTGCAAAATATCCGAAATTTGCAAAGAAATTTACATCTATGATCAATATTCCGGTATTTACCAATGATGAGCTCGTTAATTTTGCAAGGGTTTATACAAAGGAAAATGGTTATACCATTGACCAGATGGGAATGCTTGCACTGTACAATCTGATTGGAATCAATCAGAAAGAGGATTCGCCGATGAATATTGGCGCGGTGAAAGAACTTATAGATTCTGCGATTGCGAAATCTCAGGGAGGAATCCGTAAATTTAAACGAAATGTATCCAAGAAACGTATAGACAGAGACGGTTATATCGTTCTGTATGAAAAAGATTTCAGTAAATAATGCAAGAAAAAGGAGTAAAGACTATGCCCAGACCGTATCTAGGAGATCCAAAGTATACCATAGAAGTGCTTCAGAAGTATAATTTTGCATTCCAGAAAAGGTTTGGTCAGAACTTTCTGATCGATACTCATGTTCTGGATAAGATCATAGATTCAGCGCAGATTACAAAGGACGATTTCGTATTGGAAATTGGTCCGGGAATCGGAACAATGACGCAGTACCTGGCTGAAGCAGCCAGGGAAGTTGCGGCAGTCGAGATTGATACGACACTGATTCCGATTTTGAAGGACACATTAAAAAACTGGGATAATGTAACAGTGATCAATAATGATATCCTTAAAGTGGATATCCGGAAGCTTGCACTTGAGAAGAACCAGGGACGTCCGATCAAGGTGGTTGCGAATTTACCGTATTACATTACTACCCCTATCATTATGGGATTATTTGAGAATCAGGTTCCGATTGATTCAATCACGATCATGGTACAGAAAGAGGTTGCGGACAGAATGCAGGTAGGACCCGGAACGAAAGACTATGGAGCTCTTTCACTGGCAGTACAGTATTATGCGAAACCTCAGATCGTTGCAAATGTACCGCCGAATTGTTTCATGCCAAGACCGAAGGTTGGAAGTGCTGTGATCAGACTGGAAAGATATGCGAAACCGCCGGTTGAGGTGAACGATGAGAAGCTGATGTTTCGAATTATCCGGGCATCCTTTAATCAGAGAAGAAAGACACTGGTGAATGGTCTGAAGAATTCACCGGAGATTCCTTTTTCAAAAGAGCAGATAGAGGAGGCTCTGGGAATGTGTGGACTTTCTTTGAATATCAGAGGAGAAGCATTGACACTTGAGCAGTTTGCACAGCTTGCAAATGCTTTCAGCAGTTTATAAAAATATGAATATAAAAAGCATCCGGTGGCTAGTCGGATGCTTTTTATATTACGTTCAAATTTATTTTTTAAAAGGAAGGAGAGTCAATTGCCCTTTTCAGGCAATCAACATATGAAAAAGAAATTTTATAAAAATAATGTTGGCTTTATTATTTTTATGGTCTTAGTATATCTTGGAATTATGATAGAATCATGTTTAAGATGTGAAAAAATTTTGAACAAATGTCAAATGATTTATGAAGGTAGTATGTGAAGTGATATTTACTTTACAGAGGGAAAAGTAAGTGTGTTATAATGTGCCGGTAAAAAGGAAAAATAAGAAATATCAGATAATATGAACAGTTATCGGGGTGTTAATGATTTGGCTTTTTGACTTGTAACTGTGAAGGTACTGAACAGTTATAAAGGTTGAATGATTGATGCCCCAGGTTGTTATTGGTTATGGAGGTAATTTAGATTATGAGAATAAAAAAACTGGGAACACTTATTGTTGCAGGAGTGATCATGTGCACGACACCGGCAATGCCTGTAATGGCATCAGATGCAGTTGATTCTGTACAGGAGATTATCTCAGATAATGAAATAGATTCTCTCGTTTCTGATCCGGATAAAGTTGTGGATATCATTATGTATGTAAAAGATGCTGTGGCAGATCAGGATATTTCGGATGACCAGATCAAAGAGGTAATCCAGACAGCAGAAAATACTGTTGGAGTAAGTCTTACTGATGAGGAAGAGAATAAAATCGTCACGATCGTTAAGCAGGTCAAGAATTCAGATATTAACGAGGAGCAGCTGAGAAGTACTGTGACAAAGGTGTATGATAAGCTTGAAGAAATGGGAATCGGCAAAGAGGAAGTAAAAGGAATTCTGCATAAATTATTTGATTTTGCAAAGAGTCTCTTTAATTAAAAGAATATGAATTAAAAGGATATGACTGCTGCCGGACTTTCAGAGAAAAAATATCCGCCTGATACGGACATATGAACGTGATGGAGATATACAACATGTACAAGTGTAAGGAATTGCAAAAATAAAATATATGTGGTAATTTCCTAAAAAAAAGTATAAAAAATAGAATTAATTGTGCAAATGAACGAAAGTTAACGGCGAGTTCATATTTTGTTCATAAATAATTGCTATTATATAGACAGTTCGAAAGAACCTACGAAAGACGTTGTAATGTGTTATCATTACACATAAATTTTTTTCATAATAATAGCCCCGGTAAACCACTGCCGGGGCACTCCTCGTTTTATAGAGGATTTTTTTTCCCATATTTCTGGATTTCGTTATTGAGTTCTTCCATGCGGGCATCCAGCTCGGCTACATATCTGGCACATTCTCTTAATTCCTTTGTGATGTAGTCTGGTCCGTCTCCCTCAAATTTGTAATGCATTTTGTGCTCCAGAGTTGCCCAGAAATCCTGTGCTACTGTACGAATCTGTATCTCTACTTTGGTATCAATGATACTGTCGGAAAGAAAGACAGGTGTGGTAACCAGCATATGGTAACTTCGGTAACCACTCTTCTTTGGGTTTTTCATATAGTCGCGTCTTGCGAGAATTGTCAGATCATTCTGTTTGGAAATCATATCTGCAATCAGATAAATGTCAGAAGTGAAGGAACAGCTGATTCGGATTCCTGCAATATCGTTAACATATCGAACCATATTTTCAATACTGGATTCATATCCATGTCGTTTCAATTTCTTTACAATGCTCTCCGGAGTTTTGATCCTGGATTTTACATGTTCGATAGGATTATATTTATGGCGGTGTTGAAACTCACCATTTAAAATATTAATCTTTGTTTCAATCTGCTTAAGAGCAGACTGATAAACGAAAATAACAGTTTCCCAGTCATTTAGCTCTTTAAAGTCCCTCAATGGGACAGAATCATAATTCATATACGAAAGTCCTTTCTATGCTCAATTATATTTTTCTATGCGATACCTTTGAAGTCATTGCTGTATTTATTTTCTGCTTTTTTGTATTTCAGAGGTAAGTGAATTAAAAAAAATAGATTAAAAAATTAACTGCCTGACAAATTGTAAAATACTGGTAACTATTCAGCAGTCAGCTATTCCGCGAGGTGTTTTGGCATGAATATGCCAAAATCCCGAGACATACAAGTCAAAATCCCATCGCCAAAGGCGATTTTTAATGGATTTTGACTCGTAACTGTGAAGGTACTGAACAGTTACAAATACTGCCAGTCAATAATAACACTATTATACCATATAAATTTTTAGTTGTGTAAATATCTGCCCGGAAATTCGGATTTCCATTCTTAAAGTGATTGTGCTATAATGTTTGCAAAAAGCTGGTTTTTAACTTGCCAGAAACTAGTGTGCCAGAGCTTTTTTCAAACACGCTCTAAAGAAACAGCAACGCATTATATAACAAATCCAGGTAAAGGAGAACAAATAATGGCTGAATCAATGAAAGATTACGAAACAGAACTGGAAGCTTCTTTTAAGAAAATTGAAGAAGGAGATATTCTTACAGGAACTGTGATCAGTGTAGATGAAAAAGAGGTTGTAATTGACCTTAAATATTATGCAGAGGGAATCATTCCGGCAGAAGATTACAGCAGAGAACCGGGATTTTCATTAAAAGAAGAAGTTCACGTGGGAGATGAAGTTTCTGCAACGGTTGTAAGAAAAGATGATGGAAACGGAAATATTCTTCTTTCCAGAGTGGAGGCAGCAGATGTAGAGGCATGGGATAAACTGAAAGAGTTAAAGGATTCCAAAGAAGTTATCGATGTAGTAGTAAAGGGAATCGTAAACGGCGGTGTGATCGCATATGTAGAAGGCGTGCGTGGATTTATTCCCGCATCAAAGCTTGCGTTAAACTATGTAGAGGATACAAATGAATATCTGAATAAACCAATTCAGGTTCAGGTTTTTGATATTGATAAAGAAAAAGGCAGATTAATTCTTTCTGCAAAGGAAATATTAAGAGAGAAAGCAGAAGAAGAGAAAAAAACAAAAATCTCCAATGTACAGGTAGGTCTTGTAACGGAAGGTGTGGTTGAGAGTCTGCAGCCTTATGGCGCTTTCGTAGACCTTGGAAATGGTTTATCAGGACTTGTACACATTTCTCAGATCTGTGAGAAAAGAATCAAGAAACCATCTGAAGTTCTGACAGTCGGAGACAAAGTAAAAGTCAAAGTAACTGCTGTTAAAGATGGAAAATTAAGCCTGAGTATCAAAGAAGCTACGGATATGATGGCTAAGGAGATCGAAGAAGAGGTGATCGAACTTCCGGATTCCAAGGAAGAAGCATCCACTTCTCTTGCGTCTCTTTTTGCAAACATTAAGTTAAACTAAATTGCAACGGGTCAGTATCTTCACAGTTAGTGGACGGCTGAATCATTACACTAAAATTTATAATTGAGGTTAAAATCTGTATGAGAAATCAGGAAAAAATATTTGTAATAGGTCATAAGAATCCCGATACGGATTCTATCTGTTCAGCAATCGCCTATGCGGACATCAAAAACAGGACTTCTCAGAAAGTAAAATATATTCCGAAACGTGCAGGACAGATTAATGAAGAAACAGAATATGTATTAAACCGTTTTGGAATGCAGCCACCTGGATATCTGTCTAATATCGGAACTCAGGTAAAGGATATGGATATCCGTATGAGTCCGGATGCAGACAAGAGTATGTCCCTGAAGAATGCGTGGGATCTGATGATGGAGAAGAGTATCGTATCTCTCCCGATCAGAGATAAAGACGGGCAGCTGGAAGGTCTGATCACTATCGGCGATATCGCCAAGACTTATATGGATACAACGGACAGCTATCTGTTATCCAGAGCAAGAACACAGTACAGAAGAATTGCCGAGACAATTGCAGGTACTGTGATAGAGGGAAATGAGCATGGATATTTTACAAAGGGAAAAGTTCTGGTAGGAACAGCAAATCCGGAAATGCTCAAAGCCTATATTGAAGAAGATGACTTGCTCATCATGGGAGACAGAGAAGAGGATCATCTTCAGGCAATTGCACAGAACGTAAGCTGTATTATCGTTGGAATGGGAATTGAAGTCAGTGAGAAAGTAATTAAACTTGCTCATGAAAAAGAAATCGCGATCATTATGTCTCCGTACGATACATTTACAATTGCGAGACTGATCAACCAGAGTATTCCGGTAAGATATATCATGAAAACAGATAATCTGGTTACATTTAACACAGAAGATTTCACCGATGATATTCAGAATGAGATGATCAAACATCGTCATCGTGCATTCCCTGTAATCAATAAAAAGGGAAAATGTATCGGAACGATTTCCCGAAGAAACTTCCTGGATATGCACAAGAAGAAAGTTGCACTTGTGGATCATAATGAGAAAGACCAGGCGGTAGATAATATTGATAAGGCAGAGATTGTAGAGATCATTGACCATCATAAACTTGGTTCTTTAGAGACAATGGTACCAATCTCTTTCAGAAATCAGCCGGTTGGATGTACGGCAACGATTCTGTATGAAATGTATGGCGAACAGAAGCTTGAAATTTCACCGACCATCGCCGGACTTCTCTGCGCTGCGATTATTTCAGATACTTTGATGTTCCGTTCACCGACCTGCACTTTATCAGATAAAATGGCAGCAGGTGCGTTGGCATTAATTGCAGGAATCGATATTGAAAAATTTGCCAGAGAAATGTTTAAGGCAGGAAGTAACCTCAAAGATAAATCTCCGGAAGAGATTTTCTATCAGGATTACAAGAAGTTTATCGCAGAAGACGAGATCAACTTTGGTGTTGGACAGATCAGTTCTATGGACAGCGACGAGCTGGTAGAAATAAAGGAACGACTGGTTCCGTTTATGGTCAGCGAGTGTGGTCGCCATGGAGTTACCCGCGTATTCTTTATGCTTACTAATATTATTGAGGAGTCTACTGAACTTCTTTATTATGGTGAGGGCAGTGAAGAAATGGCGCGTATCGCATTTCACATGGAACCGAAGGATGGTGTCTTTGACCTGAAAGGTGTAGTTTCACGTAAGAAACAGCTGATTCCGGCACTTATGGAAGCTGCACAGGCGGGACAGAATGACTACAGCTGATAAGTGGTGAATTATCGTGTGTTAACAATAAAACAGTTAAGGAATATAGAATGGCAAAAGAGACTTGGAAAGCAGGAAATATGCTTTATCCTCTTCCGGCAGTTATGGTAAGTGTTTCTGACGGAGAGGGTAATGATAATATTATTACAGTTGCATGGGCAGGGACTGTGTGTACCAATCCGCCCATGGTATCCATTTCCGTAAGACCATCCCGTTTTTCTTATGATATGATCAGAAAAACAGGGGAATTTGTAATAAACCTGACAACGGAGAAGCTGGCATATGCTACAGATTATTGTGGTGTACGTTCCGGCCGGGATGTTGATAAGTTTAAGGAAATGAGGCTTACAAAGGAAAAGGCAGAATTTATTAAAGCACCGATGATCGCCGAATCTCCGGTAAGTATTGAGTGCAGAGTGAAACAGGTTCTGGAGTTAGGCTCTCATCATATGTTTCTGGCAGATGTACTTGCAGTCCATGCAGATCCGGAATATATGGATGAGAAGAAGAAATTTCATCTCAATGATGCGAAGCCGCTGGTATATTCCCATGGTGAATATCTGGGAATCGGAAAGAAACTGGGAACCTTTGGTTACAGCGTAAAAAAGAAGAAAAAATCTTCCGGTAAAAAACGATAAAAGTATGGTAAAATGAAAGGACATAAACATGAATAATGTGACATTAATAGGAATGCCCGGCTCAGGGAAAAGTACAATAGGAGTTATTCTTGCAAAAGCTTTGAGATATGAGTTTCTGGACTCTGATCTTCTGATTCAGAAAGAGGAGAAAAGAAAACTTTCTGAAATCATAGCGCAGGACGGGCCGGAACGTTTTATGGAAATAGAGAATCGTGTTAATGTAGCTATTCATGTGACAGATACAGTGATTGCGCCTGGCGGAAGTGTTATTTACTGCGAGGAAGCAATGGAGCATCTGAAATCCATAGGTAAAGTTATTTATCTTAAATTATCTCTGGAAGCTTTATCCAAAAGACTTGGAGATCTTAAGGGACGTGGAGTTCTGCTTAAGGATGGACAAAGCCTGAAAGACTTATACGAAGAACGAGTACCTTTATACGAAAAATATGCAGATATTACCATTGATGAGGATGGGAAAGATTTGGATGAAAGTCTCAGAGCAATTCTGGAGATAATACATATCAAAGAGCAGGGAAAGTGATTATTACAGGTCCTGAAGCAGATAGTGGTAAATAATTTTTGTTTACAAATGTTAAATATATGTTATAATATACAACTGACTTTAAAATAAGATGATCGTTTAGTATAAACATATATTCATTTGAAATAAAATGTACGTTGTTATAAAACCCGCAAAAAAGCTGTTTTTGTATGGAGTAAGATGTACTTAATTCTGCTCGTGGAGTGAAAATAATTATAGAGGTGTGATATGGAACAGTATGTTATTAAAGGAGGCAACCCTTTAGTTGGTGAGGTTGAGATTGCCGGTGCCAAGAATGCGGCACTTGCTATTCTTGCAGCAGCCATAATGACTGATGAGACGATTCTTATAGAGAATCTGCCGGATGTAAGGGATATCAATGTATTGCTTGAAGCAATCGCTGGTATTGGAGCACAGGTAGACCGTATTGATAAATCTACTGTAAAGATTAACGGATCTACAATTGGAGATGTAAGTGTTGATTATGAATATATCAAGAAGATCAGAGCTTCCTACTATCTGCTGGGAGCACTTCTTGGTAAGTACAAACATGCAGAAGTACCGCTTCCGGGCGGATGCAATATCGGAAGCCGTCCGATCGATCAGCATCTGAAGGGATTCAGAGCACTTGGTGCTGAGGTTGATATCATGCATGGCGCGATCGTTGCAAAAGCAGATGAACTTCATGGAAGCCATATTTTCCTTGATGTTGTTTCTGTTGGTGCAACAATCAATATTATGATGGCAGCATCACTGGCTCCGGGACGTACTATCCTGGAAAACGCAGCCAGAGAGCCGCATGTAGTAGATGTTGCAAACTTCTTAAACAGCATGGGAGCTAATATTAAGGGTGCAGGAACTGATGTTATCCGTATTAAAGGCGTAGAGAAACTTCACCGTACAGAATATTCTATTATTCCGGATCAGATTGAAGCTGGTACATTTATGTTTGCGGCAGCAGCAACTGGCGGAGATATTACAGTTAAGAACGTAATCCCGAAACACTTAGAGGCAACCACTGCTAAGCTTGAGGAAATCGGATGCGAAGTTGAAGAATTTGATGATGCAGTTCGTGTACGTTCTACAGGCAGACTTCATCGTACTCATGTAAAAACTCTCCCATACCCGGGATATCCGACAGATATGCAGCCACAGATCGCTGTAACACTGGCGCTTGCAGAAGGTACCAGTATTGTAACGGAGAGCATTTTTGAGAACAGATTTAAATATGCGGATGAACTTTCACGTATGGGAGCTAACATCAAGGTTGAAGGTAATTCAGCAATTATTGATGGAGTGAAGAAGCTTACTGGTGCAAGAGTAAGTGCTCCTGATCTTCGTGCCGGTGCAGCTCTTGTAATTGCAGGTCTTGCAGCAGATGGAATCACTATTGTTGATGATATTGTTTATATCCAGAGAGGATATGAGAATTTCGAAGAGAAGCTCAGATCCCTTGGCGCTGAGATCGAGAGAGTATCCAGTGAGAAAGAAATCCAGAAATTCCGTTTAAGAGTGGGATGATAAAAAATACCAAAAAAATAGCTTGACAATTATCGATGTTAAGTATATTGTATGGTGTGCAGCAATATTAATGAAAGTTAATAATTAGTAATAGCCTTTTATTCAGAGTGGTGGAGATACAAAGGATCTGCGAAGCCACGGCAACCCCTTTAGTGGAGGAAGGTGCCAACCTGAGCGAGTGATCGAACAATAAGAGGATTGTTGAGATAATCAGACAGTCCGATTACTTCGGGCTGTTTCTTTTTGTTAACACATAGAAAAAAGGAGAATACAATGGAGAAAATTTTATTTACTTCTGAATCTGTAACTGAAGGCCATCCGGATAAAATGTGCGATGCCATTTCCGACGCCGTTCTTGATGCAATCATGGAACAGGATCCAATGGGACGTGTTGCATGCGAAACAGCTACAACAACAGGTCTTGTACTGGTAATGGGGGAAATCACAACAACTGCAAATATCGATATTCAGCAGATCGTAAGAGATACTGTTCGTGAGATTGGATATGACCGTGGTAAATATGGATTTGACGCAGATACATGTGCAGTTATCACAGCTCTGGATAAACAGTCTGCAGATATCGCTCTTGGTGTAGATAAAGCACTGGAAGCTAAGATGGGTGAAGATGAGATCAACGCTATCGGAGCCGGAGATCAGGGTATCCAGTTTGGTTACGCATCAAACGAAACAGAAGAATATATGCCATATGCAATCAACATGGCACATAAACTTGCACGTCAGCTGACAAAAGTTCGTAAAGACGGTACATTAACTTACTTAAGACCAGATGGAAAAACTCAGGTTACAGTTGAATATGATGAAGCTGGAAAACCTTTCCGTATCGATACTGTTGTATGCTCTACACAGCATGATCCGGATGTAACTCAGGAGCAGATTCATGAAGATATCAAGAAATATGTATTTGATGAGATTATCCCGGCAGATATGGTAGATGAGAATACACAGTACTTCATCAACCCGACAGGACGTTTCGTAATCGGCGGACCTCACGGTGACAGTGGACTTACAGGACGTAAGATCATTGTTGATACATATGGTGGAGCTGGTCGTCACGGCGGCGGAGCTTTCTCCGGAAAAGACTGCACAAAGGTTGACCGTTCTGCAGCATATGCTGCACGTTATGTTGCAAAGAATATCGTTGCAGCAGGTCTTGCAGATAAATGTGAGATTCAGCTTTCCTATGCAATCGGTGTTGCTCATCCGACATCTATCCACGTAGAAACATTTGGAACAGGCAAACTTTCTGATACAAAACTGGTTGAGATTATTCGTGAGAACTTTGACCTTCGTCCGGCTGGAATCATTAAGATGCTTGACCTGAGAAGACCGATTTACAAACAGACAGCTGCTTACGGACACTTTGGTCGTACAGATGTAGATCTTCCATGGGAACATCTTGACAAGGTTGATGATCTTAAGAAATATCTTGCATAATTGATAGCAGGGAAGATATTGCAGCAACTGTGAAAATACAGTTGTGAGAAAATTGAAATACAAAAAAGAGGAAACAGGAATTATCTGTAAATATCTGACAGATGATTCCTGTTCTTTTTATAGAAAATTTAGATATGGCAAAGAGACTTTATGATATAATATTTTTAAGCTGTCCGGATTGGATAAGGCTGCTGTTTTGTGCCTTGTAATGGAAATGGGAAACTTGTTTGATCCGGTTAAATAAAAAAGATAAAGGATGATTCAAATGAAGTTAAAGACAAGGATCATAGTGGGGTTCGGCATGAGCATTCTGGTTCCGCTGCTTTTATTTTCAGCAACTTTATATGGATTAAGCCATACGAAATTTGCGCAGCAGGCAAAGAATTCTTCAGAGGTTGTGTATGATATTTCTGTTGGAGAATCAGCCAACAGCCAGACTCAGGTAAAATTGATAGCCAAAGATGTATTATTTACGGCGACGGTAATTCTGGTTTTTACATCTTTGTCGATAGGGTTGTGGATATACAGAAGCATTGCAACACCACTGGTAAAATTAAAGAAAGCGACTCAGAATATCAAAGAGGGAAATCTGGACTTCGTTCTGGAAGTAGAGGGAGATGACGAATTCTCAGAGCTTTGCAGAGATTTTGAAGAGATGAGAAAACGGCTGAAAGAGTCGGCAGAAGAGAAAGTTCTTTTGGATAAAGAGAACAAGGAACTGATCAGTAATATTTCCCACGATCTTAAAACACCTATCACCGCAGTGAAAGGATATGTAGAAGGCATTATGGATGGGGTGGCAGACACTCCGGAGAAAATGAATCGTTATGTAAAGACCATCTATAACAAGACGAATGAGATGGATCATCTGATTAACGAGCTGACCTTTTATTCCAAGATTGATACAAACAGAATTCCATATACATTCAGTAAACTGAATGTAGAGGATTATTTCAGCGACTGTGCGGAAGAAACAGGACTGGAACTGGAAACAAGAGGAATAGAACTGGTATATGCGAATTATGTGGAGAGTGGCGTACAGGTAATCGCAGATGGTGAACAGATCCGTCGTGTAATCCATAACATTATCAGTAATGCCATCAAATATATGGATAAACCGAAGGGAATCATTCAGATTCGTGTTAAAGACGTAGGTGATTTCATACAGGTTGAGATAGAGGATAATGGAAAAGGAATAGCTGCAAAAGATCTTACATCTATTTTTGACCGTTTTTACAGAACGGATGTGTCGAGAAATTCTTCCAAGGGTGGAAGCGGAATCGGACTTTCCATTGTAAAGAAAATTCTTGAGGATCATGGTGGAAAGGTCTGGGCTACAAGCAGACTTGGAATTGGCACGATTATGTATTTTGTACTTAGAAAGTATCAGGAGGTACCAATGAAATGAGCAGGATTTTAATCATAGAAGATGAAGAAGCAATCGCAGATCTGGAGAAAGACTATCTGGAACTGTCCGGATTTGAGGTTGAGATTTGTAACAGAGGAGATACAGGGCTGACTAAGGCGCTGAATGAGGAATTTGATCTGATCATTCTGGATCTGATGTTGCCGGAAGTGGATGGCTTTGATATCTGCAGACAGGTGCGCCAGGAGAAAAATACACCAATTATTATGGTGTCTGCAAAGAAAGATGATATAGATAAGATTAGAGGTCTGGGGCTTGGCGCAGATGACTATATGACAAAACCGTTTAGCCCGAGTGAGCTGGTAGCCAGAGTCAAGGCACATATGGACAGATATAATCGTCTGATCGGATCAAATGTGAGAAAGAATGATATTGTGGAGATTCGAGGCATTAAGATTGACAAGACTGCACGCCGTGTATGGGTGAACGGAGAGGAGACAACCTTTACATCCAAAGAGTATGATCTTCTTACATTCCTTGCAGAGAATCCTAACAGAGTATTTACTAAAGAAGAACTGTTCAGAGAAATCTGGGATATGGAATCAGTGGGAGACATTGCAACAGTTACTGTTCACATTAAAAAAATTCGTGAAAAAATCGAATTTAATACGGCCAAACCGCAGTATATTGAGACAATCTGGGGGGTTGGTTACAGATTTAAAGTATAAGAAAGGAAGAAAATGGAAAGATTATATAAAAAATTAGAAAGTTATGGGCAGTCGGATTATTATCCATTTCATATGCCGGGACATAAGCGAAATAAGGCATCCTCAGCAGGAGAGTTTCCTTTTGAGAGAGACATTACGGAGATTTCCGGGTTTGATAATCTTCATCATGCAGAAGGAATCCTGAAGGAAGCACAGGAATATGCAGCTAAGATTTATGGGACAAAGAAATGTTTTTTTAGTGTAAATGGAAGCACAGCTGCACTTCTGGCAGCAGTCAGTGCAAGCGTAAGTAAAGGTGGCAGGATACTTGTGGCAAGAAACTGTCATAAAGCAGTTTATCATGCATTGTACTTAAGAGAATTACAGCCTGTCTATATTTATCCACACGAAGATCACCGGCTGGGGATAAACGGAGGGATTTCTGCCGAGCGTGTGGAAAGATATCTGGAAGAAAATCCGGATGTACAGGCATTTCTGCTGACATCTCCTACATATGACGGAATTGTGTCTGATATAAAGGCGATTGCAGAAGTGGTGCATAGACATGAGATTCCACTGATTGTGGATGAAGCACATGGTGCACATTTTCATTTTTCAGATTATTTTCCGGTTTCGGCGGCAGATCTGGGAGCAGATATCGTCATTCAGAGTTTTCACAAAACGCTTCCATCTATGACACAGACGGCGGTGATTCATATATGCAGTGACATGGCAGATGTGGAGAAAATCAGAAGATTTATGGGCATTTATCAGACCAGCAGTCCTTCTTATATTCTGATGGCAAGCATGGATGCGTGTATGGATAAATTAAAAAAAGATGGGCAGCAGATGTTTCGGGAATTTACCTTTAATCTGGAACAAGCTAGGCAGAGACTGTCAAATTGTGAAAAGATAAGGCTGATCGAAGCCTCTATGATTAAGGGAACCGGAATCTATGATTTTGACAGATCGAAGCTTCTCTTTTCAACAGTGGGAACTTCAATTAATGGACATCAGCTTCACGAGATGCTTCGCGACAGATTTCATATTGAGATGGAAATGGAAGCGGAGAAATATGCGCTGGGGATTGCGGCAGTTGGAGATACCAAAGAGGGATTTGAAAGATTATGTGATGCGATTGAACAGATTGATACAGAGACAGAATTCGTAGCTTCAGCGGAGGAATCCCAGGAGACTGTTTCTTATGCGAGAATGAAGCAGCTTATGAGTATTTCCCAGGCAATGGATGCACAGCAGAGAAGATATCCTCTGGAAGAGAGTATTGGAAAGGTCAGTGCAGAGTTTGCTTACCTGTATCCGCCGGGAATCCCGATTATTGTGCCGGGAGAGCAGATAACTGGACAATTCGTACGAAATGTGAGAAGATACATGGAACAGGGACTGGAAGTGCAGGGGCTTAGTGATACATCTGCTGAGACGATCTGCGTGGCGGCCCGAAATGAATCGGGACAGGAAGATGACAGTCCGGCAAAGGAATAAAATAGCAGACATGGGAAAGATTTTTTACATTATGGGAAAAAGTGCGTCCGGAAAAGACAGAATTTATTCACTTCTGGCCGCACATAAGGAACTGAATTTAAAGACATTGGTCCTGTATACGACACGCCCTATCAGGGCAGGGGAACAGGATGGGAAGAATTACTACTTTGTAGATGATAAGAAACTGAAAGAATTTCGCAGAAACGGAAATCTGATCGAGGCGAGAGCATATCATACCGTTCACGGAATCTGGACATATTTTACCGCAGATGACGGACAGGTGGACCTGACTGGTTCTGATTACCTTGGTATTGGAACGCTGGAATCCTTTAAGAAAATGCGTAAATATTATGGGGATGATGCGGTCTGCCCTGTTTATATCCAGGTAGAAGATGGCGAAAGACTTAGCCGCGCTCTTAAGAGGGAGCGTGAGCAGGCAAATCCGAAATACGAGGAAATGTGCAGACGGTTTATTGCGGACCAGTCGGATTTCTCAGAGGAGAACATTCTCCGGGCCGGAATATGGAAACGTTTTCAGAATATAGATCTCGACGAATGTGTGAAAGAAATCGTAAATTATATAAAATCTATGCAATAGATCTTCTTTTATGGTATAATATCTTACAAAACGGACTGGTGAGGTGATTCTTATGATGGGATTTAACAACATTATCGGACATGATGAGATTATCGGACATTTAAAAAATGCAATAGATGCGGGAAAAATATCGCATTCTTATATTTTTACCGGCGAACCAGGTTCTGGTAAGAAACTTCTTGCAGGAACTTTTGCGGCTACACTCCAATGCGAAGCCGGCGGTACAGAACCGTGTCAGAAATGTGATTCCTGTAAGAAAGCTATGGGCAAGAATCATCCGGATATTATTATGGTTACACATGAGAAACCGGGAACGATCACAATTGATGAGATCAGGGATCAGGTGATTCATGATGTGGATATCAGGCCATATTATAGTCCCTACAAGATTTATATTATTGCAGATGCAGATCTTATGACACCGCAGGCACAGAATGCTCTTCTTAAAACAATTGAGGAGCCGCCGGAATATGCAGTGATCATGTTATTGACGAATAATATAGGTGGACTGCTGCCAACGATTCAGTCAAGATGTGTTCGTCTTGACCTGAAGGTAGTAGATGATGGTCTTGTGAAGAAATACCTGATGGAACATCTTCATGTTCCTGACTATCAGGCAGAGATTGATGCGTCTTTTGCACAGGGAAGTATCGGAAGAGCAAAGGAAGCCGCCACTTCCCGGGAATTTGCAGAGATGACTCAGAATGCACTGAGAATCCTTAAATATGCAAATACCATGGAAGTTTATGAACTGTCAGATGCGATCAAGAGCCTTTCAGGAGAGAAACAGAACATTAATGATTATCTGGATATTTTCCAGTTCTGGTTCAGAGATGTCCTGATGTTCAAGGCAACACAGGAAGTTGATAATCTGGTATTTAAGCAGGAAATTAATTTTATCAGAGAACAGGCGAAACAGCGTTCCTATGAGAATCTGGAGAAAATCCTGGATTCCATTCAGAAGACAAAGGTACGTCTGAAAGCAAATGTTAATTTTGACCTGGCATTTGAATTACTGTTCCTGACGATCAGGGAGAAATAGAATGACAAAAGTAGTAGGCGTAAGATTTCGTAATGTAGGCAAGATTTATTATTTCAGCCCTAAGGATTACGAGATTAAAACTGGCGATCATGTGATCGTGGAGACTGCCCGTGGAATAGAGTACGGGAAAGTTGTACTTGCACCGAGGGAAGTAGGTGAGGAAGATGTTGTTCATCCTCTCAAAGAAGTACTCCGCGTAGCGACAAAGGAGGACGATGAGCGAGAGGCACAGAACAGAGTCAGAGAGAGAGAAGCGTTTAAAATCTGTCAGAAGAAGATTCGTGAGCATGGTCTGGAGATGAAGCTGATAGATGCGGAATATACATTTGATAACAATAAAGTATTGTTTTATTTTACGGCAGACGGCAGAATTGATTTCCGTCAGCTTGTAAAGGATCTCGCAGCAATTTTCAAAACACGTATTGAACTTCGACAGATCGGTGTTCGTGATGAAACGAAGATTCTTGGTGGAATCGGTATATGTGGAAGATGTTTGTGCTGCCATACTTATCTTTCAGAATTTGCACCGGTATCTATTAAGATGGCGAAAGAGCAGAATCTGTCTCTTAACCAGACAAAGATTTCCGGAGTATGTGGAAGATTAATGTGCTGTCTGAAGAATGAGCAGGAAACATATGAGGAACTGAATAAGAAACTTCCGGGACTGGGCGATTCTGTCACAACTCCGGATGGACTTACAGGAACTGTACACAGTGTGAACGTACTTCGTCAGCGTGTAAAGGTAATCGTTGAGATTAATGACGAGAAAGAGATTCAGGAATTTCCGGTGGATGAACTGAAATTCCGTCCGAGAAAGAAGAAAGTCAAAGTCTCAGACAAAGAATTAAAGGAACTTGGAAATCTGGAAGACAAAAAAGGAGATCCCAAATTAAATGACTGATCAGCTGGTAAAAGATAACGAACGCGTAGATGATCTTCAAAACGGATATTATGTGATTCAGGATCCGGATAAATTCTGTTTTGGAATGGATGCGGTTCTTCTTTCCGGCTTTGCAAAAGTGAAAAAAGGTGAGATTGCTCTGGACATGGGAACAGGAACAGGAATTATTCCGATTCTGCTCAAGGCTAAAACAAGTGGAAAACATTTCACAGGTCTTGAGATTCAGCAGGAATGTGCAGATATGGCCGGACGCAGTGTCATGTATAATCACCTGGAGAACGATGTTGATATCGTGCAGGGAGATATTAAAGAGGCTGCTGAGATTTTTGGGGCGGCCTCTTTTGATGTAGTGACAAGCAATCCACCTTATATGATTGGACAGCACGGACTAAGAAACCCGGATATGCCAAAGGCAATCGCCAGACATGAAGTATTATGTAATTTGGAAGATGTGGTAAGTCAGGCAGCAAAAGTTCTGAAAGAGCGTGGGAGATTTTATATGGTGCACAGACCATTTCGGCTTGCAGAGATTATGAATGTTCTTACAAAATACCGCCTGGAGCCGAAAAGAATGCAGCTGGTGTATCCATACATAGACAGAGAGCCGAATATGGTTCTGATTGAGGCATTAAAAGGCGGAAATTCCAGAGTGACAGTGGAGCCGCCGTTGATCGTATATAAAGAGCCGGGAGTTTATACGGAGAATATCCTGAAGATTTATGATATGATCTGATGAACAGGAATTGTGGAAAAATCGTAATTGTTTAGTTGATTTACAGTTACGAAAAAACATTATCGGCAAAGTAATATGAGAGGAATAAATTATGAGTGGTAAATTGTATTTGTGCGCAACACCCATAGGAAACCTGGAGGATATCACACTCCGGGTACTTCGCACATTAAAAGAAGTGGACCTTATTGCAGCAGAAGATACCAGAAACAGTATCAAACTGCTGAATCATTTTGATATAAAGACGCCTATGACCAGCTATCATGAATATAACAAAATCGACAAGGCATATGTACTGATCAACAAAATGCAGGAAGGCCAGAATATCGCATTGATCACAGATGCAGGAACACCTGGTATTTCTGATCCGGGAGAAGAACTGGCTGCGATGTGTTATGAGGCTGGAATCGAGGTAACATCACTTCCTGGACCTGCTGCCTGTATTACAGCACTGACATTGTCCGGGCTACCAACGAGAAGATTTGCTTTTGAAGCTTTTCTGCCGGCAGATAAGAAAGAACGAAAACAGATTCTGGAAGAACTGAAGAATGAAACGAGAACCATTATTCTCTACGAAGCACCACACAGACTGGTAAGGACTCTGGAGGAACTGAAAGAAACGTTGGGAAACCGCAGGATGACGCTTTGCAGAGAACTGACAAAGAAACATGAAACTGCTTTTCATTCTACGATTGATGATCTGATTCTGTATTATCAGACGGAGAAACCACTGGGTGAATGTGTTCTGGTAATCGAAGGCAGAAACAGAAAAGAAATGGAAGAAGAACAGAAAGCTTCCTGGGAAAAAATAACGATAGAAGAACATATGGAACTATACGAAAACAAAGGCCATTCCAGAAAAGAAGCCATGAAACTGGTGGCAAATGACAGAGGTATGACGAAGAGAGATGTTTATCAGTATCTCATTAACAATTCGGATAAATAAAAAGCAAAAACCACAGAAGAATTTATAGGAGAATTCCCGTTAGCGGGGATTCTTTTTATATAATTTGTAGCAAGAAACAGGCTTTTGTGCTATAATAAATTTGTATTATTATGTCCAAATACCAGAATATATTTGAAAACCTGTTTAGTTACTGAGAATGAAGTGAACAGTAACCCAGTTTATGGTTTCTTGCGGAAATTAACCCGCAAGGGTTTTCAGATATATTCTGGTGATAACTATATATAACAGGAGGAAAGAAATGGGCGGAGAAAATACAGAATACGGAGCGGATCAAATCCAGATTCTGGAAGGTTTGGAAGCCGTACGAAAGAGACCAGGTATGTATATCGGAAGTACATCCAGCAGAGGTCTTCATCATCTGGTTTATGAGATCGTAGACAATGCAGTTGACGAAGCACTTGCTGGATTTTGTACGGAGATTCAGGTAGTTATTAATCCGGATAATTCTATCACAGTCGTAGATAACGGACGTGGTATTCCGGTAGGTATCAATCATAAAGCAGGAATTCCTGCTGTCGAAGTAGTATTCACCATTCTTCATGCCGGTGGTAAGTTCGGCGGTGGAGGGTACAAGGTTTCAGGTGGTCTTCATGGAGTAGGTGCATCTGTAGTAAACGCACTTTCTACCTGGCTGGAAGTAAAAATTTACCATGAAGGTAAAATTTATCAGCAGCGTTATGAGCGTGGTAAAACAATGTATCCTTTGAAAGTTGTAGGAGATTGTGAGCCGGATAAATCAGGAACGACTGTTGTATTCCTGCCGGATAAAGAAATCTTTGAGGAAACAGTATATGACTACGATATCCTGAAACAGCGTCTGAGAGAGATGGCGTTTTTGACAAAAGGACTGAGAATCTGTCTGAAAGATACCAGAGAAGGAATGGAAAGAGAGAAAGTTTTCCATTACGAAGGTGGTATCCGTGAGTTTGTAAGCTATCTTAACAGAAGTAAAGAGGCACTGTATCCGGAGATCATTTACTGTGAAGGGCAGCAGAACGGTGTATCTGTAGAAGTTGCCATGCAGCACAATGACTCTTATACCGAGAACTGCTATGGATTTGTAAATAACATTAATACACCTGAGGGCGGTACTCATATTGTAGGTTTCAGAAATGCTCTGACTAAAACGTTCAATGATTATGCAAGAAAGAATAAATTGCTCAAAGACAGCGAACCGAACTTGAGTGGTGATGACATCCGAGAGGGTCTGACTGCTATTGTCAGTGTTAAGATTGAGAATCCTCAGTTTGAGGGACAGACAAAACAGAAACTTGGAAACAGCGAAGCAAGAGGTGCTGTTGACAGCGTGGTAAGCAGACAGCTTGAAATCTTTCTTGAACAGAATCCGACAGTAGCGAAAGCTACCGTAGAGAAATCTGTCCTTGCACAGAGAGCACGTGAGGCTGCACGTAAGGCTCGTGATCTCACCAGAAGAAAATCAGCACTTGATAATATGTCACTTCCTGGAAAACTTGCTGACTGTTCAGACAAGAATCCGGAGAACTGCGAAATTTACATCGTAGAGGGAGATTCCGCCGGTGGTTCTGCAAAGACAGCCAGAAATCGTGTAACACAGGCGATTCTTCCACTGAGAGGTAAGATCCTGAATGTAGAGAAAGCACGTCTGGACAAGATTTATGCAAATGCTGAGATTAAAGCAATGATCACAGCTTTCGGAACAGGTATCCATGATGACTTTGATATCAGTAAGCTTAGATATCACAAGATCATTATCATGACTGATGCCGATGTCGATGGTGCACATATCGCGACTTTACTGCTGACTTTCCTGTATCGTTTTATGCCGGAACTTATCAAACAGGGCTATGTATACCTTGCTCAGCCACCGTTATATAAGATTGAAAAGAACAAGAAAGTATGGTATGCATACGATGATGATGAGCTGAATCAGATTCTGACAGATATCGGTCGTGACGGAAATAACAAGATTCAGCGATACAAAGGTCTTGGAGAGATGGATGCAGACCAGCTTTGGGAGACAACTATGGATCCGGAGAAGAGAATTCTTCTCAAGGTTACCATGGATGAAGCAGCAACTTCTGAGATAGACCTGACATTTACTACACTGATGGGTGATAAAGTAGAGCCAAGACGTGAATTTATTGAAGAGAATGCAAGATTTGTAAAGAATCTGGATATCTGATAATAGGGAGAATAGATAAATGGAAGATAATATTTTTGACAAAGTCCACGAGGTGGATCTGGAAAAGACCATGAAGGACTCTTACATTGACTATGCAATGAGCGTTATCGCTTCCAGAGCATTGCCGGATGTAAGAGATGGTCTGAAACCGGTTCAGCGTCGTGTATTGTATTCCATGATAGAGTTGAATAATGGTCCTGACAAGCCACATCGTAAATGTGCGCGTATTGTCGGTGATACAATGGGTAAATATCACCCACATGGTGACAGTTCTATTTATGGTGCACTTGTAAATATGGCACAGGAATGGTCTACCAGATATCCGCTGGTAGACGGACATGGAAACTTTGGTTCTGTAGACGGTGACGGGGCAGCAGCCATGCGATACACAGAGGCACGTCTGAGCAAGATTTCCATGGAAATGCTGGCAGATATCAACAAAGATACAGTTGATTTCCAGCCAAACTTCGATGAGACAGAGAGAGAGCCTGTTGTTCTGCCATCCCGTTATCCAAATCTTCTGGTAAACGGAACTTCCGGTATTGCGGTAGGTATGGCAACCAATATTCCGCCTCATAATCTGAGAGAAGTTATAGATGCTGTTGTCAAAATCATTGATAACACGATTGAAGAACAGAGAGAAACCACTATGGAGGAAATCCTGGACATCGTAAAAGGTCCTGATTTCCCAACTGGTGCCACGATTCTTGGCAGAAGAGGAATTGAAGAGGCATACAGAACAGGACGTGGAAAGATCCGTGTACGTGCGGTAACAAATATTGAGACTCTTCCAAACGGAAAATCCAGAATTATCGTTACAGAGCTTCCATACCTCGTAAACAAAGCGCGTCTTATCTCAAAAATCGCAGACCTTGTAAGAGATAAAAAGATTGATGGAATCACAGACCTTAACGACCATTCCAGCCGTGAAGGCATGAGAATCTGTATTGATCTGCGAAAAGATGCAAATGCGAACGTAGTTCTGAATTTACTGTACAAGCATACACAGCTGCAGGATACTTTTGGCGTAAATATGCTTTCTCTTATTCCAAATAACGGAAGTCTTGAACCAAAAGTGTTAAACCTGAAGGAAATGCTGGAATACTACCTGGCTCACCAGGAAGATGTAGTGACCAGAAGAACAAAATATGATCTGAATAAGGCAAGAGAACGTGCTCATATCTTAGAGGGTCTGCTGAAAGCTCTTGACAATATTGATGAAGTAATCCGTATTATCAGAGCTTCTCAGAATGTACAGATCGCAAAACAGGAATTAATGGAGCGTTTCGAGCTGACGGATGTTCAGGCTCAGGCAATCGTAGATATGCGTCTGCGTGCTCTGACAGGTCTGGAAAGAGAGAAACTGGAAGCAGAGTATGCTGACTTAATGGAAAAAATCCGCAAATACGAAGCAATTCTTGCTGACAGAAATCTTCTGCTTCGCGTGATTCGTGAAGAAATTCTCGCAATCGCAGAGAAATATGGAGATGAGAGAAAGACTGCCATTGGATTTGACGTATATGATATCTCTACAGAGGATCTGATTCCAAGAGAGAATACAGTGATCACAATGACTAAACTGGGATATATCAAGAGAATGACAGTAGATAATTTCAGAAGTCAGAACAGAGGTGGAAGAGGAATCAAGGGAATGCAGACTCTTGAAGACGATTACATTGAAGAACTTCTGATGACGACCACACATCATTATCTGATGTTCTTCACAAATACAGGACGAGTATACCGTCTGAAAGCATATGAGATTCCTGAGGCAGGACGTACCGCAAGAGGAACAGCAATCATTAATCTTTTACAGCTTATGCCGGGTGAATTTATCACAGCAGTGATCCCAATCCGTAAGTTTGATGAGGGAAGTTATCTGATGATGGCTACAAAGAACGGCCTTGTGAAGAAAACTCCGACTGAGGACTATGCAAATGTCCGTAAGACAGGACTGGCAGCGATTACTTTGCGCGATGATGATGAGCTGATCGAAGTCAAATTAACTGATGATAAGAAAGATATTATTCTTGTTACAAAGAATGGCCAGTGTATCCGTTTCAAAGAGACAGATGTAAGAAGCACCGGAAGGACTTCCATGGGCGTACGAGGCATGAACCTTGATGATGGCGATGAAGTTGTCTCCATGCAGCTGAATTCTCAGGGAGACTGTCTGCTTATCGTATCTGCTAATGGTATGGGTAAACGTACTTCTATGGGTGAATTTACCTGCCAGAATCGTGGCGGAAAAGGTGTGAAGTGTTATAAGATCACAGAGAAAACCGGTGATGTAATTGGTGCGAGAGCTGTAAATGAGGATAACGAAGTAATGCTGATCACGACAGAAGGCATTATTATCAGAATTGCATGCTCCGATATTTCCATTCTTGGAAGAATCACATCAGGTGTAAAACTGATTAATCTTACAGAGGGTGTAACTGTAGCCAGCGTAGCCAAAGTAAGGGATAAAGAAGAGAAAGACCAGAATACACAGCTGGCAACTGGAGAGAAAATTTCAGAAGCTGTATCAGCTGTAACAGAAGAAACTGATCAGGATGCACAGGGTGAGAACAGAGGAGAAGAGGAATAACCATGAAAAAATGGTATAGATATCTTGTAGCGGGAGTGTTGGTATTACTGACACTCTGCGTGGCAGGATGCGGAGGTGTAAGTCATAAATCACCGGAAAAAGTAACAGAGGAACTGATACAGTCCTATGTTGATGGAAAAGAAAGCAAAGTAAAAGACTGCTATAATCAGAAAGATAATACCGAAGCAGATCTTCAGACAGAAATTACAGCAACGCTCAATTACTTTAAAGCACATAATCCAAAGAAAGTATCTGTTCAGAACTGTGAGATTCTTTCAGAGAATGATAAGTATGCATATGTATATATTACATATAATCTGGTTCTGGAGGATGACCAGGAGTATCCATGTGTAGGGACCTATATGGTAGGTAAACAGGATAAAACATATTATATCATGGCTCCATCTCAGATCACAGATGATATGAGAACTCAGGCTGCGACAGAGTATGCCAAATTTATGAAAACAGATTCATATAAGACATATACAAAAGCATACGAGACATTTATCAAGAAGAATCCGGGATATGAAGATAAGATTTCGGAAAAAATAGGATCATAATATATCGAGGACAAAAAATGAAAAGAATATTATTTATGGTATTGAGAAATCTTTTCTTTGTTCCATATGGATGGTTCAAGTTGTGCTGGTATGCGTCACATGTGGACCGCTATACAGAAGAGGAAAGATATAAGCTTCTACAACAGGTAGACCACAGAGCAATACGGGGAGGAAACCTGATCATTGATGCACATGGAGTAGAGAACATACCAAAAAAAAATGGATTTATGTTCTTTCCAAATCATCAGGGATTGTTTGACGTACTTGCAATCATACAAGTATGCCCGGTGCCATTCTCTGTAGTTGCCAAGAAGGAACTTACGGATGTTCCGTTTCTGAAACAGGTATTTGCATGCATGAAAGCTTTTATGATCGATCGTGAGGATGTAAAACAGTCTATGCAGGTGATTCTTCAGGTTATCAAAGAGGTAAAGGAAGGACGCAACTATCTGATCTTTGCAGAGGGAACCAGAAGCAAAGATGGAAATCATCCGCAGGAATTTAAAGGCGGGAGCTTTAAAGCTGCAACAAAATCAAAATGTCCGATCGTGCCGGTCGCATTGATCGATTCTTTTAAAGCATTTGATACAGGCTCTGTTAAGAAGCTGACTGTACAGGTGCATTTTCTGGAACCAATATATTATGAAGAATACAAGGATATGAAAACAACAGAAATTGCATCAGAGGTAAAAAGACGTATCGAAGAAACCATAGCCAGATATGCCTGAAATGGCGTATTTATGCTGGAAAATAGTTATGATTCGCTATAGAATCAATGACGAAAAGAAGTTGAAAATAAAAAATATGAAAAAAAACAAAAAAACCTGTTGACAAAACAGGTTTTTTTACATATAATTACAAATGCGCTTCGGGAAGTTCCAAAGTGCATTCGAATTTAATATTGAACTATTAGTTCGGAGTCTGGAGAAGTACTCAAGAGGCCGAAGAGGTGCCCCTGCTAAGGGTATAGGTCGCTAACGCGGCGCGAGGGTTCAAATCCCTCCTTCTCCGCTTTATTTTTTTGAAAAAATGTTTTTTAAAAAAATAAAAAAAGATGTTGACAAACGCTTGAGACTATGATAAAGTAAACAAGCTGTCAACGGACAGCAAATCGGTTGAAAAAAAGATTTGAAAAAACTTAAAAAAGTTCTTGACAAATCAAAAACAACATGATAAAATAAACAAGCTGTCGTAAGACAGACAACCTTGATAACTAAACAGTGAAACACATACGATTCTCGAAAATTCTTTACATTTTTAAGAACGGTTGAATAAACCA
>NZ_JBBKBP010000016.1:0-92730 GCF_037890165.1 Blautia sp. HCN-1074 | reverse complement strand
TATTCGCTGTTATCTCACGACTGACAGCTCATTTATTATATCACTTACTTTTCAGCTTGTCAAGAACTTTTTTATTTTATTTTTTCAAGTTCTTTTCAGTTGTCTATTTCAGCAACTCTGATATAATATCATGTCTTCAGTTTCCTGTCAACACCTTTTTTATATTTTTTTCAACTTTATTCAACCAATTCTTTGTTGTTTGTCGAAAAAAAATCCGCCTCATTCAGAAGCGGATTTATCATATCATTATTTTTTCTTCGCGTCAAGCACTATTTTACATTTTTTTACATATTTTTTTACATGCCCTTTATTTTATTAGACTCATAACTGCTCCGTAGTTTATCAGGAGGGGCTTGTCCCCTCCTGATACAATCAAGTCCCCACCCACTGCTTATTGCTCTTCGCAATTGAAACAGGGAACTTACTTGATTCGGTTAAAAATCGCCTTTATTAATAGAAATTTCCCTCACACATTACCCTGGCTCATTGATAAAAGACACTCATGAATATCTGAATCAGAATATCTTTGTCATATATATAGTTCAGAATATAATCTTTCTTAACTATCTGCAGTCCCATTTCTCCTATTTCCGTATTGCATATAATAGTCAGAGCCAGCAGAACAACCCATACTACGATCAGAAATTTTGCCGCGCCAAGAAATGCTCCTGCGATCTTGTTCATTCCATGAATCACCGGAAGCCTTGATACGAGATTAAGCATCCATGTAATACTTTGTATCAGAATTGTCGACAATGCCAGTGAAATAAGAAACGAAATTCCATTCACTGCCATTCTTGCCAGATATTGTGCTACATAATCCGAAAATGTGCTTACAGCCAGATATCGGTAGATATCCGAATTATTATTCTGGAGCAGACCGCTGCTTATCAGATCCGGAAGATTCATTTCATTTATAAAAGTAGTCTGTTCTTCTCCGTTACTCATCTGCGAACTATATTTTTCTTCTACAAATTCCTGACAGCTATCCTGTATCTTCTCATAAATTGATGTGTTCTCGCGAATAAACTGGTTTACATATGGGTTTACAAACCATACGATAGACATCGACAGAAAAACACATGCAATCGAAACAATTTCTTTTATCAGACCTCGTCTATAACCTCTGACACAGGCGAATGCCAGAAGGAGTACTGTAATGACTCCGGCCCATGTTAAAGTCATTTCGCTCATCCTAACTCAATTTTATCACATCTACCCCACTATCCAGTACCAGCAGATATCTGTTCATCCCTATTTTGAAAAAGTCTTTGATCGTTCCGTCTACACTTCCCAGATATTTCTGAACGCCTCTGCTATTCATAACGCACATCTGTGAACTGTTATACATTAAAATATTTCCACCGCTTAATTTGATCGTTGTATATGGAATATTAAAATCTTCTTTAAATTTCAGCTTGCCATCTGCAGTATTGTATACTTCCATGATATACTGCTTATCTTTGCTGTCATTTTTAAAGACAAGGCCAACCATATCATCATCATAAAATGTACTGACGATTTCCTTATCCGTCTCTATTGTTTTTACTTCTTTCGGAATCTGGCTTCCCTGATAAATCGTGAAACCATTGTCTTTAAGTGCTATCGAACGATTATTGGAAAGGTACTGAATCTGCGGCACTACCACACCTTCGTATTTGTATCCACTGACGATTCTGTCATCTTCGTTCTGTCCTACATCTCCGAAATTATAAAATGCAACATAGCTGGTCGTATCGCTGCCGTCTACAAACTGATAAGTTACCATCATAACCACGCCATCTTCTGACACAGCAATATCCAGAGGATATCCGGGATCATCTATCTTCGTCTGGTTTTCAGCAATCAGACTTCCATCTGTACTGTAAAAATCAATCCAGGTATCGTCTCCGCCATCCAGAATCGCAGCTACAAGACCGCTCTTTGACACTCTTGCCTTAATGATACTGTAAGAAGTTGTCACACTGCCAGTCTTTCCTGATTTATCATAGATTTCCAATGTTGTTCCATCTTTATCCGCGATTACCGCACGCGTTCCGTTAACATCAGCCACCGGATTCTGCATCTGATAAGTTTCACTCCAGAGTGTACTCATCTTATCAGAAACAAGTGAGACTCCATCCGGGCTATATCGAAGGATATCTCCATCCATTTCAATATAGCTTGTAGAAACAACATCTTCCTGTTCACTGGACTGTACTACCTTATAATTATGATAACTTCTTTTTTCTATATAAAAACCAACAGCTGTTACAGCAGCAGCTATCGCCACTACTGTAATGACTGTCTTTTTGACTATGTTTCTTTTATGGCGGGATAATCTGAGCTCATAATTATCAGCATACTCCTCCTCTGATACCCCTTGGGCTTTAGCCATTTTCTGTTTTTCTGCCATAAGTTTTTTCTTCTTATGCTTTTTTACAATTTTTTTTAATGTATTTGCCATCTTAGCCTTACCTGATTTCTCACTTTCATATTTTAGTGTCACTGTTCACCGCGTAATTGATATAGCTATTTATAAAGCAATGTGCCGGTGTGCCAGCAGGATCATTTCAGGAATCAACTTGTCGGTACACTGGCAAACAGCAATATTCTGATAACTTTTTGTCCTCTATTATACACAATTTTCTAAGGTAATACAATTACTTGTCCCGGATAAATGGTTTCATCTGCTGACATACCATTTAACTGACACAGCTGGCTAAGGGCTTCAATATTTCCATATCTGTTCATACATATCTGATAGAGCGTGTCCCCTGGCTGGATCACGTAAGACTCATGAATCTGTCCCGCCGCCTCACGGTTTTCCTTCTGTGCAGCTTCCCTGACTCTTTTTTGTGCTTTACGCTCATCTGATTCCTGTTGGTAAATCTGTTCTGTTTTATCTGACTTTTCTGTTTTTGACACTGGAACCTGTTCTGTTTTGTCCGATTTTACTTTTGTCTCTTCCTGTACTGTCGAAGTCTGTTTCTCTGCACCGGATAATTTGCGGATATCTGTTCTGTTTTTTTCTTGAGGGTCATTCCATGCTGTATCACCTGATACATCAGATGCATTATTTGGTGTACCTGAATCCTTTTTTTCATTCTCTGATGTATCAGTATTGTTTTGTGTACTCATATCTGTTTCACTCTGGATAGCCGGCGACGGTGTTATTTCTTCAACAATCACAGAAGAAACCGTTGCGCTTTCTTCCCCTGTCCGGTCCGCGCTCTGATAGTTTCTGTAAAAATTCATACCTACTGTCAGCACCGCTATTGCCAGGCATGCCGTCAATCCATATGAAAAAACAGAAGGAGCTGCTAACTCCTTCTTCTTTTCTTTCTTATCTGTAATTATTTTGCGGAAATCTTTTACTGCCTGGTCTTCATAATGTTCCGGTACATCCGGCTGGAGTTCTTTATTTTTATCAACCATGTACGTCTGCATGCCTGGATTTTTTTCATAATAGAGATAATATCCTCCCAAATGTGCCATCCCATTATTCTCATAACGGAAGAATGCATCTTCTCTCTCCTGAGGCTCCATCAGCATCAGAACCTTTTCCCCGCCAAAATATTTCATATGTACTTTTGTCATCAATTCTGTCGCTTCCAGTGTAATCTGGGGCTGTGAGAAAAACCACCCTACAATTTCCTGATCGTCAAAATATTGTTTCTGGTCATCCTGTATTTGTTTCCATTGTTCCTTTGAGAAATCTATATGATCTGGCGCTGCATCCATGTTTTCTGCCATAACCGCTCCCTTTATAAACAGGTAAGCGATCTGGGAACGCCATTTTATCTCTCCTGTAAGAATCGCCACTCTGGCCCGCTGTTCTCCTGATGCATTTTCCGCCCTGGCAAGTCTTACCAGAAATGTGTACACATAATCCTCCATATAAATTCTGTAATCATCACCAACAAGGCCAATCTGACGTATATTTCTGGGTAATCCAAATGGTTCTTCACCATTTTGTGTTTCCTGAGATTCGTCCTTATAGATTACTTCTATCATATCTCATCACCCCTTCGGCTATCAGAATAACACAGGTAAATCGCGGATTTTAGCACATTATAAGGCAGATTTATGAGAATTTGGCGACAGATTTTGCACTGTGCATAAATTTCTCCGAAGAAGGATATGATGAAACATAGATAGCGTTGCAAAATCCAAAAATATATCGCAGTACATCATAGTTATTTCGAAAACAATGTACCAGATACACCGCAGATACCATTCTGCTAAATAATTGTGATGATTTCATAATATGATGACAGATCCAAAGCTTTTTGATTCCAGCATCTTATTACAAAGTAAACGGAGGGTATATGGTATTTTATGTAAACTCGCAAGAAAGCAACTCCCCGGAGGAAATTGCTTTTCTTTTAAACAAATGTATTCTACACCATCCAGCCAGATGGTCTGAGCTGATTTTTCTCTGTATTGGAAGTGACCGTGTAACCGGCGACTGCCTTGGTCCGTATGTTGGTTATCAGCTTTTTGAACATCTGGATGCTCATGGTATTTATATATACGGTACACTTAAAGAGCCTGTGCATGCTTTGAATCTGGAAAAAATTTCCCGCCAGATAAAACTTCTTCACCCTGACGGGCTGGTAATCGCCGTAGACGCATCTCTTGGACAAAAAAAGCACCTGGGATATGTGACCATAGCAAATGGCGCACTATACCCAGGTGCCGGAGTTCAAAAGGAACTTCCACCTGTTGGTGATATCCATATCACAGGCATCGTAAACATTGCCGGTATGCTGGAACAGTTAACGCTCCAGACTACCCGTCTGTCTACAGTAATCTCACTGGCAGATACCATCACACAGGGAATCTTAAATTATACGAATTCTTTGATCTGTTTGTAGATGCCTTCTGCATCAAGACCATATTTCTCAAGCAGAGCAACTGCAGGGCCTGATTCTCCGAATACATCATTTACACCGATACGTTTTACAGGTACAGGTGCTTTCTCAGACAGGCATTCGCATACAGCTCCGCCAAGTCCGCCGATTACAGAGTGCTCTTCTACTGTTACAACTTTGCCAGTTTCTTTGGCAGCTGCAACTACAAGTTCCTCGTCCAGAGGTTTGATTGTATGGATGTTGATTACTTTTGCATCTACGCCGTCTGCAGCAAGCTTCTCTGCTGCTTCAAGAGCAGGAGCTACGCAAAGACCGTTTGCGATAATTGTAAGGTCTTTTCCTTCACGAAGGACAATACCTTTTCCTAATTCAAATTTATAGTCTGGTCTGTCATTGATAACCGGAACTGCAAGACGTCCGAATCTCATGTATACAGGGCCAACATGCTCGTAAGCTGCTTCTACCATAGCTTTTGCTTCGATATCATCAGAAGGGCATGCAACAACCATTCCCGGGATTGCTCTCATAAGTGCAAAGTCTTCGCAGCACTGATGAGTAGCGCCATCTTCACCAACAGAGATTCCGCCGTGAGTAGCACCGATCTTAACATTGATCTTCGGATATGCGATAGAGTTACGAACCTGCTCAAATGCACGTCCAGCTGCAAACATTGCAAATGTGCTGGCAAAAGGAACTTTTCCAGTTGTAGCCAGACCTGCAGCGATACCCATCATATTGCACTCAGCGATACCGCAGTCAATATGACGCTCTGGAAATTCTTTCTTAAATACACCTGTCTGAGTAGCTGCAGCAAGGTCAGCGTCCAGAACGACCAGGTTTTCATGTTTCTTACCTAATTCAACCAGTGCAGCACCATAGCTTGCTCTTGTTGCGATCTTCTTTACTTCTGACATAATGCTTCACCTACCTTTTCTAAGTCTGCCATCGCCTGTGCATACTGCTCGTCATTCGGAGCTTTTCCATGCCATCCGGCCTGGTTTTCCATGAAGGAAACGCCTTTTCCTTTTACAGTTTTCATAATGATAGCTGTAGGCATTCCTTTGGTAGCCTTTGCTTCATCAAAAGCAGCTTTTAACTGATCCATATCATTTCCGTCAGCAACGTTGATTACATGGAAGTTAAATGCTTCAAATTTCTTATCAATCGGATACGGAGAACATACATCGTCAATCTTACCGTCGATCTGAAGTCCGTTATTATCTACGATTACTACAAGGTTGTCCAGTTTTCTGTGGCCTGCGAACATAGCAGCTTCCCATACCTGGCCTTCCTGAATCTCGCCATCACCTAATAATGTGTATACACGATAGCTCTCGTTGCTTAATTTAGCGGAAAGAGCCATACCTACTGCTGCAGAGATTCCCTGTCCAAGAGAACCGCTGGACATATCAACACCCGGGATGTGCTTCATATCCGGATGTCCCTGTAAATAAGATCCAAGATGACGAAGAGTCTTTAAATCTTCTTTCGGGAAAAATCCTCTTTCTGCAAGTGCAGAATAATATCCTGGTGCTGTGTGACCTTTGGAAAGTACGAAACGGTCACGATCCGCTTTCTTAGGATCCTTAGGATCAATATTCATTTCTTCAAAATATAAGTATGTGAATACATCTGCTGCTGACAGAGATCCGCCCGGATGTCCTGCTTTTGCAGCGTGTACTGCTGTAACGATGTCTTTGCGGACTTCGTTTGCAATTTTCTGAAGTTCTAATTTTTCCATTATGGTAAATTCTCCTTATTCGCCGAATACTGCTTTATAATCGTTCTGGAATTTCACGATACCTGCATCTGTCAGAGGATGTTTTGTCATCTGTACGATTACACTGTATGGAACTGTTGCGATATCAGCACCAGCAAGTGCGCAGTCTGTTACATGGATCGGATTTCTTACGCTTGCAGCGATGATCTCTGTTTCGATTCCAGCTACTTCGAAGATCTCAGCGATCTCACGGATCAGATCTACACCTCTTGTGGAAATATCATCAAGTCTTCCAAGGAACGGAGATACATAAGTAGCGCCAGCTCTTGCAGCCAAAAGTGCCTGGTTAGCTGTGAAGATCAGAGTAACGTTTGTTTTGATTCCTTCTGCTGAAAGAACTTTAACTGCTTTCAGACCTTCTACTGTCATAGGTATCTTAACAACCATGTTTGGATGGATTGCTGCGATCTCACGGCCTTCTTTGATCATGCCTTCAGCGTCTGTTGTTGTAGCTTTAACTTCACCACTGATCGGTCCGTCTACGATAGATGTGATCTCTTTGATTACTTCGTTGAAATCTCTTCCTTCTTTTGCGATAAGAGATGGGTTTGTAGTAACACCACAGATTACACCCATATCGTTAGCTGCTTTAATATCTTCTACTTTTGCTGTGTCAATAAAAAATTTCATGATTATAAAACCTCCTGTTTTTGCTCATTCCAAGCGTTCGTTCGTTTGATGATTTCATTATAGCAAACTTCTGAGGAAGGTCAAGCGCATGAATAATTATTAATAATTTTCTTATTAATAATTATATTTTTTATTAATACTGATTTCCTTGATAAATTATAGTCAATCCGTCTTTGAATCGTATTTCTACGGTATATCTTATCTGCAGTTTGGTTTTGAAGTTCCAAATTATTATTAATAATTTTCTACGGCGTATTTAATTAATTTTTCCCGGAAGGGTTTTTCCGGATTTTCGCATATCCGGTTGTGCGTCTGGATATGAGCTTGGGCGTGTATTCAATATTATAAAGACTGATCGGCGCTGAATCTGTCAGCGCCCGCTCCCTTGTATCAATCTTGCGGATAATAATGTCACACGCATCCTGGCCTTTAAGTGCTACAAAATGATCGATGGTCGTGAGAGAAATTCTCCGGATGCTGGAATAAAAAATATTGTCACATCCGATTACCGAGACATCCCTCGGCACATGAATCTTTGCCTCATGAAGTGCATCCAGCGCCCCAATTGCCATCATGTCATTCTGACCGGCAATCGCAGTGAATTCCCTTCCCTCTTCCAAAAGTTCCATGGTAAGCTGGTAGCCCATGGAATATTCTGTATCCATTCGTGGAATTCTTGAGTCAATAGACTCATCTGCTGCCTTTATGATCACATGCTCCTTCAGGCCTTCTTTCTCAAATTCCTTTACAAAACCATTTACACGTTTACTTCTCTGCCATTGTCTTCTGGTCAGAGGCGGCGTGATAAATGCCACATCTCTGTGTCCCAGATCAAGCAGATGCCTGGCCATCATTTTTCCCACTACTGTATTATCCTGATTGATGGCATCTACCGTAGTAGTTTTCTCTTTGTTACTGATGATGACAAGAGGAATCGTCTGCGCCAGCTGTTCCACCTGCTGCTGAAAGTCCGGATTTGGATTGCAGCTGTAGATGATTCCCTGAGGCTGAATGGTATGCATCATGCGAAGGTATTTCTCCTCCAGGCGGGCATCTCTCTGTGTATTGCAGATAAAGACGCCATATCCCTGCTTGTTCGCTACTGCCTCTACTCCCTGAAGGAGCAGCACATAGTATGGACTTGTCAGAGTTGGGCAAAAGACAACGATCAGTTTTTCCTTCTTGCTGTCTTTTTTGTTTTTGCGGCTGGGAAGCTGATAACCCAATTCCCGGGCTGCCTGTTCTACCTTCTCTACTGTCTCTCTGGAAAAAGAAACATTGTATTTCTTATTCAGGACCATCGATACCGTTGCCTGGGATACGCCAGCTTTCTCTGCCACTTCAGAAGAAGTTGCTTTCTTTTTTGACAAAGTTGCTCCTCCTTTTACCAGATTTCAAAAGTTACTTCATCTGCAATAACTTTTAAAGTTCTACGCGTCCCTCGAGAGCACGCAGTAAAGTTACTTCATCAATGTACTCCAGATCACCACCTACAGGAACGCCGCTTGCGATTCTGCTTACTTTGATACCGGTAGGTTTGATCAGTTTGCTGATATACATTGCTGTTGTCTCGCCCTCCAGACTGGAGTTTGTGGCAACGATTACTTCTTTTACATCATCTTTCGTCAGACGCTGCATGAGTTCTTTCAGCTTGATATCATCCGGCCCGATTCCAAGCATAGGTGAGATTGCACCATGAAGTACATGATAAACACCGTCGAATTTGCCGGTTTTCTCATATGCGGCAAGATCTCTGGTATTCTCTACGACCATGATTACGGAATGATCTCGTTTATCATTACTGCAGATCGGGCAGATTTCTCTGTCTGTAAGCGTGTAGCAGCATTTGCAATACTGCACATTCTCTCTGGCATTGATGATCGATGAAGTAAGCTGGTCTACCTGGTCTTTCGGCATGTTCATGATGTGAAATGCCAGCCTCTGTGCTGATTTTGCCCCGATTCCCGGAAGATGGGAAAGCTGCTCGATCAGCTTATTGATATGACTGCTGTAGTATTCCATCAGAATGGAAGGCCCCCGCCAAGGCCGCCAAGGCCGCCTGTCAGTTTGGACATAACGGCTGTGGATTCTTCTTCAACTTTGCGAAGTGCCTCGTTTGTTGCTGCAATGATCAGGTCTTCCAGCATTTCGATATCATCAGGATCTACAACCTCTTCCTGAAGTTTTACTTTTGTAACTTCTCTTTTACCGGAGATGGTTACTTCTACAGCTCCGCCACCTGCTGTAGCTGTGAATTCTTTCTCTTCCAGTGCTTTCTGATTCTCTTCCATCTGGCGCTGCATTTTCTGCGCCTGTTTCATAAGATTATTCATATTTCCCGGCATACCCATTCCCGGGAATCCTCCACGTTTTGCCATTGTGGTATCCTCCTTTATTCTACATATTTTTGATATTACGAATTGTTCCGCAGCTATGCTGCTCCCACAATTCTTCAAATATCGTAACTGTTCAGTACCTTCACAGTTACGAGTCAAAATCCATTAAAAATCGCCTTTGGCGATGGGATTTTGACTTGTATGTCTCGGGATTTTGGCATATTCATGCCAAAACACCTCGCGGGATAGCTGACTGCTGAATAGTTACCAAATATCATTAATTATTCCAGCGGTTCATCAGGGTCTTCTTCTATAACAACATCCATATGGATGTTATCTTTTATTGCCTGATCCACTGTGATGTTCGCCAGATTCGTATGCTGATGCTGATTTGCTACCAGCATCTGGATTTCTACTGTCTTTCCTGTCTGGGCAATGATGATATCCTGAAGTTCTTTCTTTGCTTCCGGATTATCTACATAAGACTGTCCGAGGAAATCCTGAAACTCCACATAAAGAATCGGCTCTCCTGTTTCTCCATTATATTTTGGAACAGATTTCTGCAGCATCTGTTTAAACATCCCTGTCGTCTGACCTGTGATCACTCTCCAGCCCGCCACGATCTTCTGCAGATCCTCCGGTGCCGCTTTTGCCGGAGCTTTCTTAGCTGCTGTAGCAGTTGCAGCGGTATCCGCTCCTGTCGCAGATGTTCCCTGCTGCACGATCGCCTGCTGCACCGGGCGCTCATCTATCCGCTGTTCCAGCACACGAAGTCTGTCCAGAACAGAATCCAGATTTGTTTCCATCGCAGGACGGCACAATTTGATCAGTGCGATTTCCACAAGAACTCTCTTCTGCGTTGCATATCGTATCTGATTAGAAAGATCTGAAAAGATTCGGATGTAACGCATCAGCGTCTCCGCTTCCAACATCGTGCTCTCTTCTTTCAGAAGCTTCATATTCTCAGATGAAACGTCAATCGCTTCCTCCGGATTCTCAGAAGTCTTTACCAGAAGAAGATTTCTCATATACCATGTAAAATCTCCTACAAACTGGCTCAGTTCCCTGCCACCTACGATCAGTTCCTCCAAGATATGGATAGAACCTGTCACATCCCCCTGAATTACTTTACGCAAAAGTTTACTGAACACTTCAGTATCAACAGCACCCAGAACTTCCAGAACTTTATCATAGGTAAGTTCCTGTCCAAGGTAAAAAGCGATACACTGGTCAAGAAGGCTCAACGCATCTCGCATAGAGCCATCCCCTGCTTTCGCCACATAGCGGACTGCTTTTTCCTCAGCAGTTACACCTTCGACCTTAAGAAGTTCATCCAGTCTGGCTGCGATCGTATCTATGGTAATTCTGTGGAAATCATACCTCTGGCATCTGGATAAAATCGTGATAGGAATCTTGTGCGCCTCTGTTGTTGCAAGGATAAACATAACGTAAGACGGCGGTTCTTCCAGTGTTTTCAGCAGGGCATTGAATGCGCCTGTGGAAAGCATATGAACCTCGTCTATGATGTATACTTTATATTTACCCTCTGTCGGGCGGTAAGAAACCTCTTCTCTGATCTCTCGGATATTGTCTACACCATTGTTTGATGCAGCATCAATCTCGATCACATTCATTGCAGTCCCTGCCTGAATTGCCTTACACATGGCACATTCATTGCATGGGCTGCCATTTACGGGATGTTCACAGTTGACTGCTTTCGCCAGAATTTTGGCTACTGTTGTTTTACCGGTTCCTCTCGTTCCGCAAAACAGATATGCATGGCCAATCCGGTTGTGTTTAATCTGATTTGTCAGGGTGGTCACGATGTGATCCTGGCCTTTGACATCTGCGAAATTATCCGGTCTGAATTTTCTGTAAAGAGCAGTGTAACTCATGAACAAACTCCTATCATATAACTATCTCATATCTTATTATCACAGCCGCCGCGGAAAAATTCCCGCGGCGGTCTTTTTTACACTTTAATATCTTATATGAAAAGGTATCTTTCAGTCAAGTACTGTTTCAATACCGGACATATATTTCATCAGTCGCCAAAGCTGATACCGATCTGTTTGGCAGCAAGTACCAGCTGGTCTTTTGGTGATACCATTTTAAGTTTGCCTGCGCATTCTTCAAGCGGTACACGTTTAATCTTTCCGTTTACCACACCGATCATTACGCCATACTCGCCGTCAATGATTGCCTGTGCTGCGCCTGCACCAATTCTTGTAGAAAGAACACGGTCATATGGACAAGGTTCTCCACCTCTCTGTGTATGTCCGGGAACTGTGACACGTACTTCATTTCCAAGTTCTTTGTAGATCTGATCTGCGATCTCATAGGAAACAGACGGATATTTCTTTGCTCTTGCTTCCAGTTTTTCTTTGTATTTCTTCTTAGGGAGCTGTGCATCTTCTTTGGAGATAGCGCCTTCTGCAACTGCAAGGATTGTGAAACGTTTACCTGCTTTTGCACGTTTCTGGATTGCTTCTGTAACTTTCTTGATATCGTATGGAATCTCCGGAATAAGGATAATGTCTGCACCGCCGGCAACACCTGCATGAAGTGTCAGGCTTCCTACTTTATGACCCATAACTTCTACGATAAATACACGTCCATGTGAGGATGCAGTTGTATGGATGCAGTCAATCGCATTTGTCGCAATGTTTACAGCACTCTGGAATCCAAATGTCATGTCTGTGCCATAAATATCATTATCAATGGTCTTCGGAAGATGGATGATGTTCAGACCTTCTTCTCTCAGAAGGTTGGCTGTTTTCTGTGTACCATTTCCACCAAGGATAACCAGGCAGTCAAGGCAGAGTTTGTAATAGGTCTGCTTCATTGCCTCAACCTTGTCTAGGCCGTTCTCATCCGGAACACGCATCAGTTTAAACGGCTGTCTGGAAGTTCCAAGAATTGTTCCGCCCTGGGTAAGGATTCCGGAGAAATCTTTGGATGTAAGCATACGGTATTTCCCATAGATAAGCCCTTTGTATCCATCGTCAAATCCATAAACCTCTAATTCGTCTACATTATTTGTCAGTCCTTTTACTACTCCTCGCATGGTAGCGTTAAGTGCCTGACAGTCACCGCCGCTGGTAAGCATACCTATTCTTTTGATCATGATCGTATCCTCCATTTCTGTGTTTTAAGAATTGTAACTGTTCAGCGCTCTCACAGTTGGCAGGCTGCTGAACAGTTACTAAGAATTATCAATAACCACTACAAGACACGCCGTATATTCAAGTGTTACCATCCGTAATATTTGTTATAACACCCTAACATATCCATTTCCAGAATAATGATAGTTTATCTTTGTTTATTATATAATATTTACTCTTTTCACACAATAGCGTTGGAAAACTTTTGTGAGTAACCGTTACTGTTCACACACCACTATCCCGCGAGGTATTTTTTGTGAACGAAGGTCACAGAAAAACCGAGACATACAACGCGAATTTATATGATTAGCGTAAATTAAGTTTGTAAAGCGTATTACTGAACGCATAGCAAACATCAAGAAAGCCCTTAGCGCTTTAAAACTCCAAGGACTTTCGTTTTTTAGATATCTTATTTATTATATTTTTCAATCACACAGGTATGTTTTTTTGTTTTTTTATCATAGTTAATCCCCGCCAGCAGCAAATCCCCATGATAATCCTTTAAGGCATCCACATATCCCTTATTCTTGATTTGCGATATTGCGCCTTCTGCCTTCTTATCCCATTTAAGTTCAATTACCGCAGCCGGTTTATCTGCGTATAACCTTCTTGGAATAAAGCAGAGATCTGCAAAACCTTTTCCTGTCGGTAATTCCCGGATAATTGTATAATATTCTCTTGCAAAATAAAACGCCAGACTAATCGTACAACTTAACGCATTTTCATCATTATACTGAAGAATGGAAATTTCCTGATGCGCCTGGTCAATGCCATTTGCTACTGCTTCAGCATTTAGCTGCCAGAGTGCCTCCAGTAAATTTCTGGAAGCTTCAATAGATTGAATCACTTCTTTCCAGTCCATCGTGCTAATTGCATTTACATACTCCTGCGAAACTTCTTTATTAGGAATTGATACGGTTTTATCCGGCCAGTGATAACTTAAATAGCCCAGGTGAACAAGTAAAGTCAAAACATCATCCATTCCCTGAAATGTAGTCATATCATTAGAGAATGTTCCTGTGTTGATCTGTACTTTATCTCCGGCTAGCATTCGTATCACAGAATCTTTCAAGCCGTCAAAATTTAATCGGATATATGCCTTTAACGCTTCATAAGTTTCTGTCTGATTCCAGTAGTTGTCAAAAACACCGCTTAGCATGGCATCTACAACTGATTTTGGACTGTACATAGAATAGGTTTTTCTATTTTCACCTTCCATTGTCACAAGCTCATATCCATCATACCACGCCTGTGCTTCCTGGAAATTTCTTTTGTATTCTAAACAAAGTTCTTTTACCTCATTTTCTGTAAAGCCAAAAAACTCTGCCATTTCCCTGGGATTTAACATTGAATATTCTGTAAACATATTCAATGCAGAATGAGAACCATATTTCTTCACCGGAAGAATACCTGTCATGTATGCCAATGCAACATATTCCTGATCTTTCAGCCATGCCCGTAAAAAATCCAGATATTTCTTCTGTGCATTCGTGTCTTGTTTAAATTCCCTGAAGACGCAGTCCCACTCATCAATCAGAATTACAAATGGGTGTTTTGTACTGGAAAACACATCTTTCATTGCAAAAATCAGATAATCACCATCAATATACTCCGGGTATTGTTTCTTTAATTCACGAAGCAGACGTTTCTGCAGCATAGACAGCATTTCATCCATATCATGAGTTATACTCAGAAACTCCTGCATATTTATCCGAATTACATCATACTGGTTCAAATGCTTCCGGAAACTTTCCACTTCCCTGATTTTCAGATCAGCAAAAAGTTCTTCCGTATCCTCGCCCCTGCCATAATATGCCGCAAGCATATTGGCTGCCATCGACTTTCCAAATCGTCTTGGACGGCTCACACATACAAATCTCTGTTCCGTCCCTAATACATCATTTGTTTTAGAAATCAGACCGCTTTTATCTACATATATCTTAGAGCGCCGGCAGGTACTAAATAATCCACCCCCTGGATTCAAATAGCTTCCCATTTCATTTTCACCCCTTACATATTTTATTCGACAACTTGATAATTCACCTGTAAACACTGTCTTTCAACATATTCTTATTCTGCAGGCCAGTAAATCAGACTTTGTAAATATTGTAGCGGTATTTTTAAGATGTGTAAAGCCTGTAAATATTCATATAATTTTATCCATAGTTTCTATATTGTTATTGTTCACACGCCACTATCCCGCGAGGCGTTTTGGCATGAATATGCCAAAATCCCGAGACATACCGCGCGAATTTATGCGATTAGCATAAATTCTGTGCATCGCGAAGCGTGTTGCTGGGAACGGAGTGAACAGTAACACTCTATATTCAGAAAATCTCTCACACGAAGGATTTTCTATTGACAAACCCAGTCCCCGCCTATATAATCAAGAGTGCGCAGCCGGGGAGATAGCGGTGCCCTGTACCTGCAATCCGCTACAGCAGGGGTGATGCCAATCTGAGGCTTGTATCCTGTGGAGCTGCCCTCTATAAGTGGCGTTGACGTTTGGGTCTTACGCAACAGGAATCTGTGAACCGTGTCAGGACAGGAATGTAGCAGCACTAAGCAGAAGCTCTTGTGTGCCGTAAGGGTGCCTGGGCTGAGTTAACTGTAGAGGTAACGTCTGTGGGACCATTCCGAAGTGCGGCGCGCAAAAAAGAATATTCATGATGTGAGTCATCATATGAAATAAAAAGCATTCTGGATTTTATCTTTACGATAATCTCCTGAATGCTTTTTTCTTTAATCTTCTACAGCCTGTACACGGCTTTTGTTTTTGTATTTCTTCATCACATGAAAATAATATGGAACTAATGGTACAAGTGCGGCGATCCAGGCTGCAGGATCAGCCATACAGACTCCTGCAAAAGACGTATGTCCCGCGATCAGTACAACGATTCCTGCTCTTGCCGCCAGTTCGAATACGCCTCCAAGCATTGGTACAAGTCCGTATCCCATTCCCTGAAGGGTATTTCGATACAAAAAGATACTTCCAAGAAATGGATAAGCCCAGAACACTGTTCTGAAATATGTGACAGATACCTGCACTACATTCTGCTCTGATGGATCTACGAAAAGGTAGGTCAGATATTTTCCAAAGAAAAACATCAGGAGCATGACAAAGATACTCCATCCCCAGATCATCAACTGTGTATAGCGCACGCCCAGTTTCACACGATCCATTTTACCGGCGCCACGATTCTGTCCCACATAGGTTGCAATAGTCGCACCAAAGGATGTAAATACTGTGGCAAAAATATTCTGGATCTTACCGGCAGCAGAGAATCCGGCCATATGTACAGGTCCGTAAATATTGACCGCACTCTGCACAATAATGGTTCCGATTGCTGTAATCGAGAACTGCAATCCCATAGGAATTCCAAGCTTCAGAAGCCTGCCGAAACTGCCCCAGCATATCTCAAAATCCTTCCGCTCCAGATGAAGGATTGGAAATCTTTTTACAATATAAATCAGGCAGCACACTGCCGAAATTCCCTGTGCGATCACTGTGGCATATCCACATCCTTCTACACCCATTCCAAAAACTACGATGAAAACTACATCCAGAATAACATTGATCACAGCCGAAATGATCAGGAAATACAGTGGTGACTTGGAGTCACCCAACGCACGCAGGAAAGCAGCAAGTGCATTGTATGCACCTGTGATAATAAGACCTGCATAAATAATTCCCATATATGCAGTTACATCACCAAATACCTCTTCCGGCGAATTCATCAGATGCAGAATTGGTTTGTTCGCAAGACTGAATCCTATTGTCATAACAATGGAAAATGCAGCCATAAGGTAAATGGACATGGCAACATAATGGCGCATCCTGTCAAATTTTTTCGCTCCGAACATCTGGGCTACAATAATCGCAAACCCACTGCTAAGCCCATTCAGCCAGCCTGTTACAAAGAACATCAGCGAACCGGTGCTTCCAATTGCCGCAAGTGCATTTACGCCGATAAATTTTCCGGCAACGATCGAGTCCGCAATGTTATAAAACTGCTGGAAAAGATTTCCCAGACACATGGGAATCATAAATTTTATGATCAGACTCACCGGATTGCCGATTGTCATATCATTTGTTGTATCTCTTTTCATTCTTTCGCCTCAAGCCTCTCCTGTTCTAATTTTCGCGTTGCTTTTTCCTGTTTCTTTTTCTCACGAAGCCTTTTGAAGAAATCAGACAGCATTGTGGAACATTCTTCTTCCAGAACCCCCTGCGTAATTTTTACCTGATGATTAAACCCCTCTATCTGCAGAAGATTCATAACTGAACCCGCACAGCCTGCCTTAGCATTCATACAGCCAATCACAACTTCATCAATTCTGGACTGCACAAGCGCCCCGGAACACATCTGACATGGTTCCAGTGTCACGTACATCGTACACCCCTCTAACCGCCAGTCACCAAGCTTTTTACTGGCTTTTCGGATTGCATTCAACTCTGCATGAGAGAGTGTGTTTCTATCTGTATTTCTCCTATTATATCCGCGTGCAATAATCTTTCCTTCATATACGATTACACAGCCAATTGGTACTTCTTCCAAAGCCTCCGCTTTCTTTGCCTGGCGGATAGCTTCTTTCATAAAACGTTCCTGATCTGTCAAGCTCTGCCTTCCTTTCCCATTTTTAACATAAAAAAAGCCCGGAGTTTCTTAACCCAAGCAAATTGAAATGTAACTTTATACGTTGAAGCTTACCCAAAGCCAAAATATAGCAAGCTTTTTCGTTTGAAATAACGATAGCAAAAATCTATTATAAAATCAACCCATTTGCAAAATTTTTGCAGTCAATCGGATATTCGCAGTTACTGTTCATTGGAATTGGCTGTAAAAATTCGTGAAAAGCTTGCAAAAATTCATGAACTGGACAAGCTGAAGGAAATGAGATAAAAAAAGAAAGTGCCGAGAACCTTGATTTCTCTGGCACTTTCGCTGTTTTATGTTAGTCGAAGCGACGGGATTCGAACCCACGACCTCTGCGTCCCGAACGCAGCGCTCTACCAAACTGAGCCACGCTTCGTCAATGCAAGTGATATTATATTAATAAAATCGCAGTTTGTCAATAGATTTTTTCAAATTTTTTTAATTTTTTCGAATATTTTTTTATCATGGTCATATACATTATTGAATCTGGTTTTACGGAGGGAAGATTTTGGCTGGATATCGGCGTTTTATCGCATATGTATATGACTACGAAAATGGTAAGAAAGGCAGTAACTGTGGTTTTATTAAAGTTGAGGTGAAAGATCAGCAATGTTCTGTTGAGGTACATCTGCATTGTCCGGGGCTTCCTGAGGATGTAATGTGCAGAGTTTATGGATTTACGCGAAAGGATGGACTGATCAATGGTATCCTTCTGGATAGCTGTGAGACAGAGAAAGAAATTATCGAATGCCTGATCATAACAGATGCCTTGAATATGAATGAGTCCGGCATAGCGCTTGGAAAGATGGGCGGTATGGTTATTATTACTGATAATGGCGGATTCTTTGGCACTGAATGGGATGACCAGATGATCCGGCCTGAAAATTTCCGCGAATTGAAAGCAGAATCTTCATCAGATGTTTCCGCTTCTCCTATTGATAAAACATCACACACATCAGATAGTCCTGACAGTTCTTCAGACATTCCTGTCAACGATACTTCACGCACATCAGATACTTCTGCCAACAAGATTTCATACACATCTGATACGCCTATCGATGAGAATTCACACAATATGGCAGATTTAAACTCCGACAATATTGACACTAGTTTCAATGTTTCTGCTCCTGCTAACATTTCTGACTCTTCTTTCACTGCCACTATACAAGAAATCCCAATACCATCCGAAGTTTCTGAAATACATAAAAAATCACCGGATACATTCACAGAAGCCTCAAGATCTGTAAATGCCTCAGAGAATAATACATCTACAGTTTCTCCAAATCACATAAATCATAATAAGCCGAATACTTCTTTTATATCTGTAGATTCTTCCAAGGATGCTATACATGAAGGTGAAAATAGTTCGCCCAAGAAAGTTTCGCCAGTTACAGCCCCAGAGAATTTCAAAGATCATAAAACTTCTTCCGAGTTTTCCCCATTCTCAGATGGCGAAATTGCAACAGCATGGAAAATTCATCTTAATGATCTAAAGCGTTTCCCGCGTCAATACTGTGCGTTGCGCAATAACCGTTTTATCCAGTATGGACATTATAATTTCGGGCATTTGCTTTTGGGGCAGAAAAATAATGGGCAATATATTCTGGGTGTTCCGGGCAGTTATAATCAGCAGGAGCGTTTTATGGCAAATATGTTTGGTTTTCCGTATTTCAAAGAAAGCGATTATATAGAAATGTCAAAAGCTCGCGGCGGCTACTGGTATCGTTTAATCGATGCCCCGGATTCCCACCGATAAAATTGTCTTCTGAAGAATCTTCTGAAAGCCCTGAAGTTCTTCAAAAGTGTAACTTCCATATCCAGGTCTCAGGACTCCGTCCGAGTCCTTATAGGCCTGGAGGTAATATTCTTTCGCTCCCTTAAGCCACTCTGCAATTTCTTCAAAATCTTTCTGCGTATGCAGTTCCCGCACAACTGTAGTCCGAAATTCATAGTCCAGTTTTCCATGAAGTAAAAAGTCCGCTGTCTCAAAGATGCTGTCCATGTCTGGTTTCTCAATTCCTGTCAGATTTCTATAATTATCGGGACAGGCCTTAATATCCACCGCCACCTTATCAATCAGTCCTGCCTCTGCCAGATGTTTCACTATCTCCGGACGTGAACCATTCGTGTCCAGTTTGACAGCATATCCCAGTTCTTTTATCTTCACTATAAATTCTTCCAGCCCGTCAGACAGGGTCGGCTCACCGCCTGAGATACAGACACCGTCAAGAATGCCTTTTCTCTTTTGTAAGAATGCCAGAAGTTCTTCCTGGGCATAATCCGGCTGTTCCCCAGGCGCTGTTACCAGCACACTGTTCTGGCAAAATGGACAGCGGAAATTGCAGCCTCCCAGAAATATGGTACTGGCTACTTTTCCCGGATAATCTAATAATGTTGTTTTATTAAAACCACAGATTCTCATTTATTTCCCCCATATAATACACAGAGCCAAAAGATATTTTATCCCTGACTTTATCTTAATAAATCCAATAAAATAGTAACAATTTCATCAATGCAAAAAGAACCCTGTTTGATCAGAGTTCTTTTTGTTGAATATTTTTATAATTAATTCAGCTGATAAACTTCTGCTGACTGGAGTCCAAAGCTTAATGCATCAGAATGATTGTTAAAGAAAATATCTACATGTCCGTAAGGAGTTCCCAGATCTTCTACTGTATAGACGTTTCCGTTGATCAGAAGCTGTGTTCCGAACGGAACGCCTGCCATAGCTACTGTACGTCCTGCTGTTGGAACTGTTCCGCTGGCTGTCAGGTTGCCTGCTGTGCCACAGCACTGTGCGCAGTTGCAATATGCAGTCAGTGTAAAGTTACCAAGATATTTTCCCTGACTGGAGTCTGCGCTCTCTGAAGATGACTGGCTGTCATCTGATGCAGAACTGTCGGATGTATCTTCACTGCTGTCTGTGCTTTCTTCACAAGAAGAATCACTGTCTTCGCTATAAGAATCTTCTGAAACTGTATCTTCTGACGATTCCTCCTCTGAATATGTATCTCCTGACTCCTCTGTATCATAGGAATCTTCTTCGTAATCTTCAGAATCGGAGTTCTCTTCTTCGCTCTGTTCCTGTGCTGCCGCTGCTTCTGCCTCGGCCTGCGCCTGAGCTGCTTCTCTGGCAGCTTTCTCTTCTTCTGCCTGTTGTACCAGCCGGGCAATGCTGTTGTCCGCATTATTAATCTCTGCTGTCAGTGCTGCTGCCTCTTCCTGGCTGGCGCTGATCTGACTTACATAAGAAGAGATATTATCGCTGGTACTTGCCGCAAGTTCCTGAACCTCCTGCTGCTTGGATGCTCTTTCTGCAAGGAGTTCATCAATAGAAGCTTTCTCCTCTTTTGCAGTAGTTTCCTGATCCTTTATTGTATTCTGAAGGTTCTCGCATTTCTCCAGCATATTTCTGTCATACTGCGAAATCTTTGCAACGTTCTCGGCATTGTTGAGAAACTCTGACAGGTCTTTAGATGACAGCAATGTTGTCAGTGCAGATGTGCCGCCATTCTCATACATATACTGGATACGAAGTTTCATATCGTCATACTGTTTATTTAACGCTTTCTTTGCTTTCTTTAATTCTGTGTGAAGCTGATTCAGTTCATTCTCTTTCTCTCCCGCCTGTATGCTGAGTTCTGAGATTGCGTTGGTCAGATCTTCATACTGTGTATTTAAATCAGACAGATAGTTCTCCAGCTCCTGCTTCTTGCTCTCAAGACTGTCAATGTTCGCCTGTGCCTGAGCAAGTCCGGCTTCTGCTTCCTGTTTCTGAGCCTGCATATCAGCGATTGCATCTTCTGTTGCATATGCAGTTGTTCCCATAGAAAAAGTAAGCATTGCTGCCAGCAGTAATGAAAAAACTTTTTTCTTCATAAATTAATCACCTTTCTCGTTAATCTGAAGTCCAGTATAACATATTTCGTAAAAAAATCAACACTTTTTATTAACTTCTGTAATAATTACGTAATATTTCACAATTTTAAATGCCACAAAAAAGAAGCCCGCACGACAGGACTTTTTTAACAGGAGATCATGGCAAATTTCTATCACGCAAAAAACAGACACCATCTCATCTCTGAGACAATGCCTGTTCCTCTTAACCTATTTTCAGTATTTCACGTTTATTCTTTACCAGTTATTCTGCAGCCACTGCTTCTTCTGGTTCTGCGTCCATGACTTCCTGGTATTTCTCCAGAATAATTGTCTGGATTCTGTCACGTGTTCCGGAATTGATCGGGTGCGCGATATCGCGATATTCTCCGTCAGTCGCCTTGCGGCTTGGCATAGCGATAAATAATCCTTTTTCTCCTTCAATTACCTTAATATCATGTACTACAAATTCATCGTCAATTGTAATGGAAACAACTGCCTTCATCTTTCCTTCTTTTGCTACCTTTCTCACACGCACGTCAGTAATATTCATGATATATTAGCTCCTTTCGATTTTACCGAATCTATCCGGCTTTTTACTTATAATACATATCTGTCATTTTTCTCCACGACGATCTTCACTTCTCCCTCGCCGCAGTAATACGAATTTGCACGAATAGTATCCCGGCTTTCAACAATGCAGTTCTCAATATGGGTATTATCGCCCAGATATACATTGTTTAAAATCACAGAGTTCTTAATAACGCAGTTATTTCCTACAAATACGTCTTTAAAAAGAACGGAATTCTCTACCGTACCGTTAATGATACATCCGCTGGCAACCAGGCTGTTCTTAACCTGTGCTCCCGGATTGTATTTTGCAGGTGGCAGGTCATCAATCTTTGTCTTAATCGTTGGTTCCTGTTTGAAGAAATAATTTCTGATCTCCGGTTTCAGGAAATCCATGTTTGTCTTGTAATATGCTTCTGCTGTAGAAATATTGCTCCAGTATTTATCAATCTTATATCCGTAGATTCTCTTAAGATTCTTATAGCGGATCAGGATATCCTGAACGAAATCATGACGTCCTTCCTGTGCAGCTCTCTCGATAAGCTCGATCAGCTGTCTTCTGCGGATAACGTAAATACCTGTTGAAATTGTATTATAGGAAGAAACCATTGGTTTCTCTTCAAATTCTTCAATCCTGCAGTCTTCGTTCATGCGCAGAACACCAAATCTCTCAATTTCATTTGGATCATTACATGTAGTACATACAACTGTAACGTCTGCACGTTTGGCAATATGATATTCAAGAACTTTATTGTAGTCCATCTTATAGATACAATCTCCGGATGCAATTACAACATATGGCTCATGACTACTCTTAAGGAACTGCAGGTTCTGATAGATTGCATCTGCTGTTCCCTGATACCAGAGGCTGTTCTCCTTTGTGATGGTAGGTGTAAATACAAAAAGACCACCCTGTTTTCGTCCGAAATCCCACCATTTGGATGAACTTAAATGTTCATTCAGGGAACGGGCATTGTACTGTGTCAGAACAGCAACTTTCTGGATATGAGAACTTGCCATGTTGCTCAGTGCGAAGTCAATGCTCCTGTAGCTTCCGGCTATCGGCATTGCCGCAATCGCTCTCTTATTTGATAATTCTCTCATGCGGTTATTATTACCGCCTGCCAAAATAATACCTATTGCTCTCATTATTTGTCACCGTCCTTTGCTGCAATTACCTGTCCGCCGGCCAGCTCACCATCCGGATAATCCTCAGGTGTAGTAATTCCTGATATTGCTGTATTCTTGCCAATTCTTACATTATCCGGAATCACACTGCGCTCACCGACAGTAGCGATTCCAAATGAATATACTGCAGGTTTCAGCACGTTCGGTGCTTCCTCTCCGCATCCCAATACAACATTATTTCCGATCGTAACATCCTCGGCAATGATTGCTTTATCCATCTGTACGCCCTCTCCTATCGTTGAGTTACGCATAATGATAGAATCGCGGATCACACTGCCCTTTCCGATCACAACATTCGGTCCGATTACTGAATTATGTACTTCTCCGTAAATCTCCGCGCCCTCTCCGATCAGACATCTGTCAGTAACAGCTTCTGCGGAAATATACTGCGGCGGGATGATATCTCCCTTTGTATAAATCTTCCAGAATTCTTCGTACAGATTAAATTCCGGAATGATATCGATCAGTTCCATATTGGCTTCCCAATAAGAGCCAAGTGTTCCTACATCCTTCCAGTATCCATTGTATTCATAGGCAAAAAGTCTCTCACCTTTCTCCTTACAATACGGAAGAACATGTTTACCAAAGTCACAGCTACTCTGATCCTTCAAAGTCATCAGCGCTTCTTTTAAAGCAGGCCAGCTGAAAATATAGATACCCATGGATGCCAGATTACTGCTTGGATGCTCCGGTTTCTCTTCGAACTCTGTGATCCTTCCCATCTCATCTGTTACCATGATACCAAAACGGCTTGCTTCCTCAATAGGAACCGGCATACAGGCAATTGTCACGTCCGCTTTATTCGCTTTATGGAAATCAAGCATCACTTCGTAATCCATCTTATAGATATGGTCACCGGATAAAATCAGAACGTAATCCGGGTTATACTGTTCCATATAATCCATGTTCTGGAAGATCGCATTGGCCGTTCCTGTATACCACTCACTGCTGGTACTCTTCTCGTAAGGTGGAAGTACTGTTACACCACCTTCATTTCTGTCAAGATCCCACGGAATACCGATGCCAATATGTGTATTAAGCCTGAGAGGCTGATACTGTGTTAATACGCCTACTGTATCGATACCCGAATTAATGCAGTTACTTAACGGAAAATCTATGATGCGGTATTTTCCGCCAAAAGAAACTGCAGGTTTTGCTACTTTTTCTGTCAGTACACCCAGTCTGCTGCCCTGGCCGCCAGCTAGAAGCATGGCTATCATTTCTTTCTTAATCATGCAATCACCTCTTGTTGTAATTATGATTATTTAATTATAGCACATTTTCCCCCGATAGTGAACATTATTTACAATTTTTGTTTGATATATTTATTTTTTTTATTATTTTTGCACACGTTTTTTCATTTGTTTGCTGTGTTTCTTCCTATATAATTATGCACTTTTTATATATATATTGTCGTTTTTTGTATTTTTTTATCATGTAGGACATACTTAAAGAAGCTCTTTTCATTTTCAGGCACAGGGAGTATAATGAGTTAAATATGTTACTGTTCACTCTGTTCTCAGTAACACGCTTCGCGATGCAGGAAATATGAACCTCCTTGCGCAAGGCCCAAAGAGTATCGTTTGCTTCGCAAACTTATTTATGCTATTCGCATAAATTCGCGCAGTATATCTCGGAATTTTGGCATTTTTATGTCAAAACATCTCGCGGGATAGTGGTGTGTGAGTAGTAACTTAAATATATTTAATAAGGAGATTATAGAATGTATCAGATAGATTTTCATAAACCACTTCATATACACTTTATCGGTATCGGTGGAATCAGTATGAGCGGACTGGCTGAGATTCTTCTCGGAGAAGACTTTGTTATCTCCGGTTCAGACTCCAAATCCAGCCCTCTTACTCAGGCACTTGAGCAAAAAGGAGCTACTGTTTACTACGGTCAGCGTGCCTCAAATATCACAGACAACGTAGATGTTGTCGTATACACTGCAGCTATCCATCCTGACAATCCGGAATTTGCCTGTGCAAAGGAAAAAGGACTTCCTATGCTTACACGTGCAGAACTTCTCGGACAGATCATGCGAAATTATGATACACCGATCGCTATTTCCGGAACTCATGGAAAAACTACCACAACCTCTATGGTATCTCATATTCTTCTTGCAGGAGACTGTGATCCTACGATCAGTGTCGGCGGTATCCTTCCGGCTATCGGCGGTAATATCCGGGTTGGCGAATCTGAAACATTTGTCACAGAAGCCTGTGAATATACAAACAGCTTCCTGAGCTTTTTTCCGAAGATCAGTATTATCCTGAACATGGATGCTGACCATCTGGATTTCTTTAAGGATATTGATGACATTCGTCATTCTTTCCGTCGTTTTGCAGAACTTCTTCCTGCTGACGGCACACTGATCATTAACGCAGATACGCCTAAATATGAAGACATTATCCGCGATCTTCCATGTAATGTGATCACTTATGGTCTGGAACACGATGCCGATTATCAGGCAGCTGATATCACTTATGATAAATATGGACATGCATCCTTCTCTGTTCTTCGTAATGGTGTAAAAGTTGGCAGCTATTACCTGAAAGTGCCGGGCATCCACAATGTTTCCAATGCTCTGGCAGCTATCGCTCTTGGTCATCTTCTTGGTCTTTCCGAAGAAGTGATCATTAAAGGACTTGGAAGCTTCACAGGAACAGACCGCCGTTTCCAGTATAAAGGTGAAGTTGCAGGCGTTACTATCGTAGACGATTATGCACATCATCCGACAGAGATCGAGGCTACTCTTCATGCAGCGCACAATTATCCACACAAGAAATTATGGTGCGTATTCCAGCCTCATACATATACACGTACCAAAGCGCTCCTTCCGGAATTCGCCAAGGCACTGAGTCTGGCAGACCACGTAGTGGTTGCAGATATTTATGCTGCAAGAGAAACAGATACTCTTGGTATTTCCTCTGAGGATCTGCAGAAACGAATTCAGGAACTTGGAACTCCATGTGAATACTTCCCGACATTTGACGAGATTGAGAATTATCTTCTTTCTAACTGTCAGGAAGGTGATTTGCTCATCACTATGGGTGCGGGAGATGTCGTAAATATCGGAGAGCAGCTGCTTGGTAAATAATGCCGGCAGATTATAAGATTTTTTCTTAATATTAGATGATTGTTAAAGTCCTCGGCTTATTGCCGGGGATTTTTCTATTGTAAATGCAGGATTTTACTGAATGCCAGGATTCTTTGAAAAAAGTTATAAACAATTTATCCCCCTTTGTATTACGCATATTTATGCGTATTTGAGTGACTTATCCACATTATCCACATTGTTATACACATTTTTATCCGCTTAAATATGTGGACTTATATGTGTACAAGTCACTTTACATAATTCGACTTCATTTATCCCTGTGATACATCATTTTTCCATAAAATTCGCCATTTTTCTAGTTTCCGATAATATATAAACAATTTCACCTTTCCACATTATCCACATTATCCACATTCAAATGTGGAAGAAATCTCAGGCAAAATCCCCTATTCTCTTTTAAAAAATCTTGTGCTATAATTCAGGTTATCATTCAGGGTGTTACTGTTGACTCCGTTCAATACCATACTTCACGTCACACAGTAACTTTGAATTACCCAAAACAACCGATAAACTGTAGCTTATTAAGAAAGAGAGTGGAGATTCATGGCTATGATCACATTACAGAATTCCCGCAATGCGGAAGTGACTGTATTAACAAACAATTTCATAGACAACTATATGCCCGAAGCCAACGGAGAATTTGTAAAAGTATACATCTATCTTCTGAGGCTTCTTTCTGACGCATCCGTACCTTTCAGTCTGGAGCAGATGGCAGATCACTTCTTCTGTACAGAAAGAGATATTGTCCGCGCCTTGAAATATTGGGAAAAGGTAAATCTCCTTACCCTGACTTACAGAAGCAACGAAGACATTACGGACATTACTCTGAACGTACCGCCTGTTAAATCTGACGTTTCTGATTCATCAAAACCAGCTGTTCAGACAGTTTCTGTTGCAAAAGATACTGTCGCCCAGTCATCTGATGTTTCAGCTCCGTCCACAAAGCCGGCCGCCAGATCAGCTTCTTCACTCTCACCAGACCGTGTAAAAGAATTAAAGCAGAACGATGAGATCGTGCAGCTCCTTTATATTGCAGAACAATATCTCGGTAAAACACTCACACCTACTGAAATGAAGAAAATCTTATTCTTCTATGATGAGCTGAAGTTTTCACCGGATCTGATTGAATACCTGATTGAGTATAGCGTCAGCCGCGGACATAAGAGCATCCGGTACATAGAAACTGTCGCTCTTGCATGGGCAGATGAAGGAATCACCACTGTCACTATGGCAAAAGAAGCTAACTCCCGTTATGCAAAAGAATACTTCACTATCTTTAAATCTATGGGAATCAGCGGCCGAAATCCAGTAGATACAGAAATTTCTCTTATGAATACCTGGCTTAATGATTATGGCTTTTCTATGGATATTATTCAGGAGGCTTGCAGCCGTACAGTCCTCTCCACCGGACAGCCAAGTTTCCAGTATGCGGATAAAATTCTTTCCGGATGGAAAGATAAAAATGTCCGCACATTAGCTGATGTCCGTCTTCTTGATGCACAGCACCAGCGTCAGAAACTGGAGAAAAAGACACAGAAGAAAGCCGCCGCGCCTAAGCCGGCTGCTACAAATCGTTTTAATAATTTCCATCAGCGGGAATATGATTTTAGTGAATATGAGAAAAAATTGCTGAATCAATAGATGTTTTACAGTAACTATTCAGCAGTCTACTATCCCGCGAGGTGTTTTGGCATGAACATGCCAAAATCCCGAGACATACAAGTCAAAATCCCATCGCCGAAGGCGATTTTTAATGGATTTTGACTCGTAACTGTGAAGGTACTGAACAGTTACGTTTTACATAACAAAAGAAAGGGTGCAGCATTATGCCTTTACAGAATTATCAGTATGATACAATTATGAGGGAATACAGCAAGACGCAATCACAAAACCGCCGCATTCTCGAAGAACGCACACAGGAAATTTATGAGAAGATCCCCCGTATCCGCGAGATAGATGAGGAAGTTGCAACTTTAAGTGCCAGAAAGGCAAGAGCACTCTTAAGTGGAGAATCTTCCAGTCTCGAGGATCTCAAAGCAGCAATTTCTCTTTTGTCTCAGGAGCGCAATGCTCTGCTTGTATGTAATTCCTATCCGGAGGATTATCTGGAGCTTCCTTATAAGTGTCCGATCTGCCAGGATACAGGCTATGTGGGCAGTCAGAAATGTACCTGTTTTAAGAAAGCAGAGATTGAGCTGCTCTACACACAGTCCAATTTAAAAGAAATTCTCAAAAAAGAAAACTTTGACCACTTTTCTTTTGATTACTATTCTGATACAATGAAGAACGAAGCCACAGGGCTGACCGAAAGGGAGACAGCCAAAAGGGCTTATGATATAGCCAGAGGGTTCGTGAGAAACTTTGATGATTCTTTCGAGAATCTGTTTCTTTACGGTGATACCGGTGTAGGCAAGACTTTTCTTTCCCACTGTATTGCTCATGAACTTCTGGAATCAGCACACTGCGTAATGTATTTTTCCGCATTTGACCTGTTTGATCTGCTTGCAGAATCCAAATTTTCCAGAGAGAAAACAGAAGGCGAGGAATTTGTATTTGACAGTGATCTGCTGATTATCGACGACCTGGGAACCGAACTTACCAACAGCTTTGTCTCTTCCCAGCTGTTTTTGTGCATAAACGAACGTATCATGCGCAGGAAGTCTACGATCATATCAACAAATCTGAAACTGGAAAATTTCTCGGATACTTATTCCGAGCGAACTTTTTCGCGAATCGCCAGCAATTACCGCATGGTTAAACTGGAAGGAAAGGATATCCGTATACAGAAAATTTTTTTAGGAGGAAAATAAAATCATGGCACAGGCAACAACTAAAGATTTAACTACACTTCCGGTGGGCAGACTTGGTCTGATCCCTCTGATCAGCTGTAAGGATCTGGGTGAGAAAGTAAACGAATGGCTGGTGCAGTGGCGCAAGGAACGCAGCCACGAAGAGTTTGATTCTTTTGCATTCGAGGGATATCAGAGAGATTCCTATCTGATTCCGGTTCAGACAGCACGTTTCGGTTCCGGTGAAGCGAAATGCACGATCATGGAATCCGTACGTGGTGATGATATCTATCTGATGGTTGATGTATGTAACTACAGTCTTACCTATAATATTGGACCGTATAAGAATCTTATGTCCCCTGATGACCATTTTCAGGATCTGAAACGTGTTATCGGCGCTATCGGCGGAAAGGCCCGCAGAGTAAACGTTATTATGCCATATCTGTATGAAAGCCGCCAGAATATCCGCAGCGGCAGAGAGTCCCTGGACTGCGCAACAGCACTTCAGGAACTTGTAAGCATGGGTGTAGAGAACATCATTACATTCGACGCACATGACGCTCGTGTACAGAATGCAACACCACTGCATGGATTTGAAACAGTGCAGCCATCCTATCAGTTCATCAAGGCTCTTCTCAAAAACGAAGAAGGACTGCATATTGACAATGATCACTTTATGATTATCAGCCCTGATGAGGGAAGTATGAATCGTGCAATTTATCTTGCCAACATTCTTGGTGTTGATATGGGTATGTATTATAAACGTCTTGACTACTCCAAGAGAATCAATGGACGTCATCCGATCGCAGCTTACGAATTCCTTGGACCAAACCTTAAAGGCAAGGATATGATTCTGATCGATGATATGATTTCCTCCGGTGATACAGTTATTAAGATTTCTTCTCTTCTTAAAGAAAGAGGCGCCGGCAGAATTTATATCTGTTCTACTTTCGGACTGTTCACAGATGGACTTGAGAAATTTGACGAAGCTCATAAAGCAGGTGTGTTTGACAAACTGCTTACCACAAACCTGATCTACCAGTCTCCTGAGCTTCTCGCAAAAGACTATTATATCTCCTGCGATATGAGTAAATATATTGCCCTGATCATTGATACTCTGAATCATGACCAGTCCGTCAGCCATCTGCTCAACCCGGTTGACAGAATCAACCGTTGTGTAAGCAATTACATGGCTCAGTATAAGGAAAAATAATAACTAATAAGTAACAAAGGCGGATTGCAGATATCCGACTGACTCATAAAAAGAGAGATTATATGTTTAACTCCTGTTAACACATTTCGGAGTAATTACATATAATCTCTCTTTTTTATTTATGAAAGAATCAATTTTTGATATGGAATTCCTTCCCTGTCCAGAATCTCCATCTCCCGTTTATGGCAGGTACTGATAATGATCTGTTTATTTTCTTTATGCATCCATCTGAGAACTGCCGCGAGCCGTTCTTCATCATACATGCCAAATACATCATCCAGTATCACCGGAAAACTCTCTTCCTGGCACAGAAGCTCACCTGCCGCCATACGAAGTGCAAAGTAGATCTGTTCCATTGTCCCTCTGCTGAGACGTTCCAGCGCTACTGTTCTGTCACCGGTATTCACTGTCATACGGAATCCTGCATCCATGAGGACTTCCTGATACTTTCCGCCGGTAATTTCACTTAATATCTGAGAAGTACGGATCCGAAGTTTTCTGCCTACCTGATGATGGATATTTCCTGAAAGCTTCTCAATCGTTTCCATAGCCATATTTAAAGCCTGCACTTCCATCTCCTCTGACGTCGGCAGATAGGAATTCTCTTCATATTCCTGATATTCTTCCTGAAGATTACGGAGTGCCGTCTCTTTCTCGTCATAATCCTGTTTAAGGCTTTCTTTGCTCCATTTCAGTTTCTCCTGTCTGGACATCCAGCGACTCTTCATACGCATTCTCTTCTGAAATTCTCTTGCGTATTTCATCTGTTGTTTTCCACAGAATCCCACCAGCATCGCAGCTATAACGGCAACAACAATGCTCACCACAACGCTGTCCGCCATAATCGCAGATAAAATCAGCGCTATGATTCCGACTGCCGCTGACACCAACATTCCCATAGCAAATCCATTTCTTTTCTTTCTTGTCTCCGCAAGTCTCTCGTCCAGAAGAACCGCACCATTTTCATCACCGGGGCGCATCCCAAGAGAACCTTCCTTCTCATCAATATCTGCAAGTTTTTCTTTCAGATCATTCATTTCATTTATCACATAATCCATCTTTGCCTGAAGCTTCTGCTGTTCTGTTTCTGTTTCCTTCTGCTTCCGGTCTGCCTGTACCTGGTAGCCTTTTCTTGACATTTTCAGCATCTGCATGGCACGTCCAAGATCTATGGAGCTGTCTCCCGCTCCCTGATAACTTGCCATATAATTCTGAAGTTCACGTACCAGGTCCTGACCTGTTACGCTCTTAAGCTGCGCAACAGAAACTGTATTATCGTAAATAGCCTCACTGATATTTCCAAAGATTTTCTCCAGTCCCACCTCATCAATATCTGCCAGTTCTTTCGTATCTTCATTCAGCAACTCTGCCAGAACATGATCTTTCTGAAAATTTCTGGACAGACGGTAGTCATGGTCTTTACTGTTAAACCATATAATACCGCCATACACTCCCGGATTTTCCCATGGTTCATATGTATTGTAGGTATCGTTTCTCGCAGCCTTTCCACGCATTCTGGTCAGTCCAAAGAGCATACTCTTTATAAAAGTATGAATCGTGGTTTTGCCACTCTCATTCTCTCCATAGAGAACATTAATACCCGGGGAAAATTCCAGAGTCTTATCATGGACTTTCCCAAAGTTTTTAATATTTAACTTTCTGATAATCATAGCTTACCTGTCACCTGCTTGTCTCCAGCAGAGCCTGAAGGCCATAATACAAAGCCTTCTCCTCCACTATATTTCTGTCTTTCTCAAGGAAATAGCTGATATAGTCGCCGATCAATGTTCCACTATATTTCTTCTGAAGTGTTTCCAGATCATATGCCGGCCTGGACTCGTCCAATACTTCTGTCACATATCCGAATGATTTCAGTCTCTCTGGAAGCAGCAAAAGCTCCGGTGCCCTGGTTCCTCTGATCACGATCCTGTAAATATTCATACGCCCTTTGCTTGCCAGATCTGCTTTCAGCATGTCCTCAAGTGATGCCTGTGTAGAATCCTCACGCAGCATCAGAAGAATCTGTTCATAAGAACGACAGGCAAAAGGAACAAAGGTTGTCTTAAGTCTTCCATTTTCCAGATGCCCTTCTATGTATCCATGCTCACCAAGGTCATTTCTGTCAATAGGCTCTAACGCGCCCGCATAAGCCGCATTATCCCTGATCAGAATCTGTGGTTTATGAATGTGTCCAAGCGCAACATAGTCAAATCCTGAAGAAACGATCGATCTGATATTCATGGGAATATGGTTTGCATCACCGCCATGCGCGAGGAGAATATGAAGTCCTTCTCCCTCCACCGGACGCACCGCATCATACAGCGGTTTATCAATCTCCTGATGCTCATAGCTCAATCCATATACATAAACGTCCAGTTTCTCATCCTTGACACATGTAAGCTGTTCATTCTTAAAAAATGTCACATTCTTTTCCCACTGAAAGTCCCGGTAAAAAGAATCTGCCTTGATGTAGTCATGGTTTCCTGCCATCAGATAGATTCTTGTATCCGGTATGGTGGAAAACAGGTAGTTTACTTCTTTTAGCTCCCGTAAAAGAGGCTGGCGGTGGAATAAATCTCCTGCTATAAATAACAAATCCACCGGATTCTCACGGATACCCGCAATAACCCGGCGGAAAGTTTCCCAGATTTCTTCCTCCCGCCTGCTGCTCCATGGGCAGCCCCTGTCCGGGACCGCTCCAAGGTGTACATCTGCAAGATGAATAAATCTCATGCCAATCTCTCTTTCTTATTATAAGTCACAATTCTTAACAGTTCTTGGGAATGGAATTACGTCACGGATGTTGCCCATGCCGGTAAGGTACATTACGCAACGTTCAAATCCAAGGCCAAATCCTGAATGGCGTGTGGAACCATATTTACGAAGATCAAGATAGAAATCATAATCTTCTTTCTTAAGTCCCAGCTCATCCATACGTTTCTCAAGTTTCTCAATATCATCTTCTCTCTGGCTTCCACCGATAATCTCACCAATTCCCGGTACCAGACAGTCCATAGCCGCAACAGTCTTGTTATCCTCATTCATCTTCATGTAGAACGCCTTGATCTCCTTCGGATAATCTGTTACAAATACTGGTTTCTTAAAGATCTCCTCTGTCAGATAACGCTCATGCTCTGTCTGCAGATCGCATCCCCAGAATACTTTATAATCAAATTTATCGTTGTTCTTCTCCAGAAGTTCTACTGCTTCTGTATAAGTAACATGACCAAACTCAGAGTTGATTACATGGTTCAGTCTGTCCAGAAGTCCTTTATCAATGAAAGAGTTGAAGAAATTCATCTCTTCCGGTGCGTTCTCAAGCACATAACGAATTACATACTTCAGCATTGCCTCTGCCAGATCCATGTTGTCATTTAAATCTGCAAAAGCACACTCAGGCTCGATCATCCAGAATTCTGCTGCATGACGGGTAGTGTTGGAGTTCTCAGCACGGAAAGTCGGTCCAAATGTATAAACATTGCGGAACGCCTGTGCAAAAGTCTCGCAGTTTAACTGGCCACTTACTGTCAGGTTAGTTTCTTTTCCAAAGAAGTCCTGAGAGTAATCAATATCACCCTTGTCATCTGTCGGAATATTGTTCATATCCAGAGTAGTTACCTGGAACATCTCACCTGCACCCTCACAGTCACTTCCTGTGATCAGTGGAGTATGAACATAAACAAATCCCTGTTCCTGGAAAAAACGGTGGATTGCATAAGCACACAGGGAACGTACACGGAATACTGCCTGGAATGTGTTTGTTCTCGGACGAAGATGTGTGATCGTTCTTAAGTATTCAAGGCTGTGACGTTTCTTCTGAAGCGGATAATCCGGTGCAGAAGTACCCTCTACTGTAACTTCTGTTGCCTGGATCTCAAATGGCTGTTTTGCCTGTGGCGTAGCTACCAGTGTACCTTTGACGATAATAGCAGCACCTACGTTTAATTTGCTGATCTCAGCAAAGTTCTCCATTGTATCATGATAAACTACCTGCAGAGTCTCAAAGAAGGTTCCGTCATGAAGCACGATAAATCCAAAAGTCTTGGAATCACGTACGCTTCGTACCCATCCTCCTACTGTTACCTCTTTGTCCAGATATTTTTCTCTCTCTTTGTAAATCTCTTTTACTGTTGTTAACTTCATATCTATGTTTCCTCTTTCTCCTCATCGTTCTGGATGTTACACATAAAAAGACGAAACGCTGTTCTCGTCTGACAGCCGTCTCGTCTTTTAGTATAGACTATTCCCTGATTTCACGCAAGGAGTAATCTGGTATTTACTGTGTTTTTTATTCGTTACCGGGTACGAAACGAATAGTAACTTTTATCCTATCTTGGTACCCTCAGCGAATCTATACACTTGGCATAAATTCGCTTGTATGTTTTTGCCGTATAATGCAGACCATCATCGATAGTTCCTGCTCCATAGTGATCACTGGCAAAGCTGTAGCCTGTGGATTTCAGGTAGGAGTACATATCGATATAAGTATATGCAGAAGAAAGATTTGCCTTCATATAATCGTTAAAGGATCTGACTGCCGCTTCGCTTCGGTCTGCTCGTCCTGTATTTGAAAGCATCGTACGGTTCAACGGATTTACTGACATGAAATACAGTTCGCATCCTTTACTTTTAAGCTGCGCTGCAATCCAGTTATAATATTCTACATAATCTGCATAATCTGACAGATCATTTACTCCAAAGTTAAAAATTACCGCTGTTTTCTTAGAAAGAATACTGTTGGTGTCCTTCTGCACCATAGCATAAAGCTGTGACCATCCTGTAGTAGTAAGCCAGTCTAATTTCTTTCCCGCAGAGCAGACAAACTTCACATTTTTAATTGCTGATTCTCCCATTCCCTTCAGAACATTCTCCATAAATTCTGTACGGGAATCGCCCACAAAGATTACCTGTTTGTATTTATAGATATCTACCTGCGGGAGTTCAGCTTCTGTAAGATCTTTTTCTGTTGATCTGTTAAATACTACTGCATACAGGTTCATATTACCGTTTACTGTAATCTTCTCTTCTGCCTCGTATTCCGGATTCACAGACTGCATTGGTTTTGATGACCATCCCATGAAAGTATAGCCTTCTGCATCTCTTACTCCTGGCAGAGAATAGGTAGATCCTTTCGCCAGAGTCGTCTTCTGCCATACGCTTCCGTCATATCTTCGAAGTGTCAATAATACTGCCTTCTTTTGTACAGCATAAAAGTTTACATTTTTGTTTACCGTATAGGTTGTCTTTGTTGTTGCTTTTGTAGCATTCTTGCTGGTTGACCAGCCCAGATTGACATAACCGGTTCTCGCCGGGACTTTTGCAAATGTAATAACTGTTCCTTCTTCTACTGTCTGGCTGAGTTTCTTATAAGCCGAATTACTGCTTCCATTTCCCAGATAATAGTTGACTGTGTAATACTTACTCTTTCTGCGCACCGCGTAAAACTGCACACTTTTTGTAATTTTTACAGTGTCCCCTTCGTTATATTCCACTGTGGTGTCACCTTTTACAGTTGTCCATCCCAGATTTGTATAGCCTTTTGCCTTCGGAACTGCCGGTAATGTGACGGTCTGATTCCCGGACGCATACATCATAAGTGCTGTATATGTTTTACTGGTACTTGTTCCACTGTTGTTGTTAAAGCTGACTTTATATGGCAGTTTCTTATATACTGCATAGAGATTCAGCGTTGATGATACTTTTACTTCCTGTGAAACCTTATAGGTAACCTTGGTTGCATTTTTACTCTTAGACCAACCCAGTGCCTGGTATCCTGTTTTGGCAGGTACTTCCGGCATTTTCACAGTAAGCCCCTTTCCTATCTTCTGGTTAAGACTGGTAAAGTTACTGTTACTTGCCCCGGTATTTGTCATGAAATTCACTTGCAGCGCTGTACGGCGTACGATATAGAAGTTTGTATCCTCAAGTACCGTATACTCTGAATTCAGGTCATATTTCACTTCACTGCTGCCTTTTGTGTCGGTCCAGCCATAATTGATATATTTGCTATATGGCATATCCGGAAGTATAGCCGTATTTGTTTCGTATACTTGAAGAATACCATTTGGAAATACACCTGTTCCTGAATTATTATAAAGAGAAATCGTGCATTTCTTTGGCATATAGAAATTTAAAATTCCATTCTGAATGAATATATTCCAGCTCTCGCCTTTCTTCAGAGTGAGAAGATCACCGCCTTTAAGTGTAATCGCATCATTAAGCTTCTCATCTTTCTCAAGTTTCCACAGATCCGGTGCCTGTGAATCCGGCACATTTGGCAGAATCAGAGACTCATTCCACTTCAGCACTGTTCTGAGCTGTTCACACTCATTTCCCTCTCCGTCTATAAAACGAAGCATCACTTCTTTCTCCGGATTAATAGTTGGTGTTGGAGCCGGAGTCGGCGTAACTGATAAAGCCGGTGTAACTGACGGGATTGGCGTTTCACTCGGCAACGGTGTTACTGTTGGAGTATCATCTGCTGAAGGTGTCACTGTCGGGGTAACCGTTCCTTCCGATATTGGAGATGTTGTATCCTGTGTTCCTGTTTCCGGTGATGAAGCCACTGTTGCTGTTCCATCATCGGTTCCTGTGACAGAATCCTCTTCTCCTGAACTGAAAATATCCTCTAAATTTTCCGGAGCACCAAACTCTGCTGCCTGCGCTGGAATTGCAGTCGTTATCATTACCGCTGCAAGAATCACACTAGCCAGGCGCCTTCCTCTTCTGTGTCTTCTTCTATACATAATTACCTCCATTTTACAAAAACGTCCCGCCATTAAATGTGCGGGACGTTCTTTATTCATTCCCAAACATTCAAAAACAAAATATCTCTTTTCGCCCAAATTTCTTCAGCTGCTCCCATCACATAACCTTAAATAAATTACGGATCACTATACAAATAATAACAAATTTATGTCCTGATTATGTAATCTTTTGGTTACTGTGCATACAGTAACATTTTTCGTTTTCTTATGTTGGTAAAACTGTAACTGTTCGGTGTCCGGTATTGTTTAACCTGTAAACTGCTGAATAGTTACATAAGATTATAATGTATCAATAAATCTCATAAATGCAGCTCTGCCATCTGCAGTGCATTTATATACGCCGGCATCTTCCAGTACATGAACAAATACATTGCCGACTTCTTTTCTGAGAACATCCTGAATGTTGTCTTTATCAAGGTTGTCATATTTTGGAAGAAATTCTGCAACCCATGCTGCGTGTTTCTCAATCTTCTCATTTGAAGAGATATCTTTTCCTTCCAGAATATATTCTGCCAGAAGCTCCAGTTCTTCTTTCAGTCTTGCCGGAAGAACAGCAAGTCCCATTACTTCGATCAGACCAATATTTTCCTTCTTAATATGATGATACTCTGCATGCGGATGATATACACCGAGAGGATGTTCCTCTGTAGTGATATTATTTCTCAGAGTAAGATCCAGCTCAAACATGTCTCCTGAGCGGCGGGCGATCGGTGTGATCGTATTATGTGGTTCTCCGTCAGTTTCAGCAAAGATGAATGCACTCTCATCTGTATAGTCTCTCCATACTTCCAGAACATGTGTTGCAAGCTCTACCAGTCTCTTCTCATCTTTGTGACGGATTCTTAAGACGGATAATGGCCATTTAACAATTCCTGCTTCTACATCTTCGTATCCTGGGATCGTCACATGCTTCTCGATCGGCGCTTTAGCCATTGCAAATGTGTAATGTCCACCCTGGAAATGATCGTGACTTAAAATGGAACCGCCAACGATCGGCAGGTCTGCATTAGAACCAAGGAAGTAATGTGGGAAAAGTTTAACAAAATCAAAAAGCTTGATAAATGTATTCTTCTCGATCTTCATTGGAATATGCTGGCTGTTGAAAACAATACAATGTTCATTGTAATATACATATGGAGAATACTGGAATCCCCATGGGCTGTCATTTACAGTAATCGGGATAATTCTGTGGTTCTCTCTGGCAGGATGATTTACTCTTCCTGCATATCCTTCATTCTCCGGGCAAAGCAGGCATTTCGGGTAGCTGCTGGATTTTACAAGCTTGGCTGCTGCGATCGCCTTTGGATCCTTCTCCGGTTTGGAAAGATTAATGGTAATGTCAATCTTACCATAATCACTGTCTACTGTCCATTTCTGGTCTTTCTCTACACGATAACGGCGAATGTAATTACTGTCCTGGCTGAGTTTATAGAAGTAATCGGTTGCCTCCTGCGGATCTTTCTCATATCTGCTCCAGAATTCCTTCTGTACCTGTGCCGGACGAGGCATCAGACAATTCATAAGCTTTGTATCAAAAAGATCTCTGTAAACGATGCTGTCTTCAATAAGGTTTCTCTTTACCGCTTCATCCAGAAGTGCATTTAATACTACTTCCAGATTGATGTCTGTGTATTCCTCTTCAGGCTCTACATATTCATCTTCTTTAAAAACATCCAGCAGAAGATTTGTTGTGTAATTCTTCTCACAGGCCGGTGTCAGTCCTGTTTCTACTCCGTATTGTACTAATTTCTTAATGTTTGCATATAGCATTGGTACATTTCCTCCGTTTCGTTGTTACTGTCCGCTTGGTTTGCAGTAACGTAATAACATTTTCTTTCTGCCACTGTTATTCCTTTTTAGGATACTCAAATAATGGATAAATGTAAAGAAGCATTTTCACAATTTTTTAAAATAATAATGGGCAGGTTGCTGTTAAATTCTCTAACAGCAATCTGCCCATGTTCTTAATTATACTCTTTTCGCTATCTTATATCCGGAAAGAATCCTGCTAGCAGAATTCTCCGCCCGCAGGAATCGCTTTAGCGACATAATTTCTCTCTGCCGCAGTGCAATCCTGCCAGAAGGCTGTTCAGTCTAATAACTAACTGACTCCACATATGTGATAAACACATTCCCGGCTTTCTGGAATAAGTCTGTGCTATCATTCATTCCATATGGATATGTCTCCTTTTTAACCGGATCATACAAATACGTATTATATTCATCATATCCTACAATCACCACACTGGTATCAGAACCTGTTTTAGCGATCACCGGGCGCTGGGCACTTACTTCATACAAAACACTGTCCAGACTGCAGCCAGTAAGGTCGATGACCGTTCCGGTATTTTTAACGCTCTTTTTCAACGTTTTTATATCCATAGTTCCTGCAAGAATAGCTTCCGGAAGTTCCGCAGTATCCATCTGTGTTTTTGTCTTCTTATTTCCGCGTTCCCATATATACTGCTGGGCACGGTTAAGAACAACACCGCCCAAAGCATCTGCCTGTAATATGGCTTTTGCAGGATCTGTATAGATACTGTCCAGCCCACCCTGTCCATAGACATAATATGTGGACTCCTGCGGAATCTGCGTATCCAGTACAATGTCTTTTTGATTTGTACTGCTTACTTTTGCATACATAGTAAGCGGAGAATCTGTCTGAGCAGTTCCGTTCAATGCCAGTTTTACACGGATGCCGGTTCTTGATGCTGAAACCAGCTCAATTTTCACTGTGTTTTCCGTTGCTTTCTTATTATTCATAATGTTGTCCTTTTTCTGGGCAACATAGGAGGTATCTCCCGATTTTGCGGAAAGTTCGAACTCGATCAGTGTACTTCCAACAGAAATATCCGTAATGTATAATCCGTCTTTCTGATATTCCTTCTTCACATTGCCATCGAAATCTTCTATACGTAAAATGCTGATTCCTTCTGATTTATGCCCGTCTTCATCTGTCAAAATATCAGACTTGTTCAGGATTCCATAGATCAGGTCTTCATTCATAAAACCAACTGCCCGAAGTCTCTTGCCTTTTTCATGCTCGATCAGTCTCGTTTCACCGGTATCAAAATTAATTTCTTTGATATTTCCCTTCTCATCACCTTCTGAAACCAGCCAGGCCGCATGGTCATTATTATTAGAAGAAACAAAATTCGCATTCTTTATCCCCTCTTCAAGAACTTCGCTGGAATTATCCTCTATATTGATTTTATAGAGACTTTTTGCCAGAAGGAGAAACAACTCATTCTCTTCATTTACATAAGATAATTTCTCAAGATCCTTTTTCAGGAATTCAAATGATTCTGAAACAGGGATAAAGGCTCTTTCCTCTGCAACATTTTTGTCCGGATTATAATGGTAAACGCCAATTCCTTCGTATCCTTCATGACTTCCTCTGTTCATATATCCATAAAGTACGAAGTCAATATCTCCGGCATCTGTCACCCTGACAATTTTAATATCATGTTGGATTCTGGAATCACGAAAATCTCCGTCTTCAGTTTTTCTGAAACTGAAAACCTGATTTACTTTTCCATTTCCAGGTGAATAAGACCAAAGATCCCCCTCCTGGACAAATGCCAGCACCGTAGCACTGTCATTCATCATATATTCCACATTTTTGTCTCGGACTCCCAGGATGATTCCATCATCTGAATAGACAGGAAGTGTCCCGTCAAATACCTGATTTGCACTGCGTTGAAAATCCAGCAGATAAATTCTGGTATCCAGATATCTCATTCTATAGAACTCTTTTACGTCATATAGTTCTGTATCCCCATCAGAATTCTGCGATGTAATCTGATATTCCACTGAAATACTGGCAGTCGTCTCATTGATATCTTTAATGACAGGAATTCCTTCCTGATACAACTGAGGAGCTAACGTTCCCCAGCTGACTTCGCTGAGAGAGGAATTGATATTAATTCCGGAATAGTTGGTCGATGCTCCTGTTGACGCCGGTTCCAGGTAACTGCCCAGAGCATCTGCTGACTCCTTGTCCAGACTCGCTTCATAAAAATATTTGACAAAAGCTGCATATTCTGATGCATGCACCTGTGATCTTGAGACAACGCGTGTGTAATAATATGCAGTACTTTCATTCAACTCCAGAGCAATCTGCATGGAATATTCCTGATTCATTCTCAGATCACTGTTGATTTCCACATCTACTGATAAATAGGAATCCTCTTTCTGGAGATTCTTGATTTTCTTATTTTCAAGAACTTTACTTCCGTCGGATGTGCGGATCTCATAGGAAAAGCTGTTCACCTCAGAATTATACGGATTTACCTTAAAAGTCAGTTTTTTTGATGTATCCAGCGGAGTCACGCTGTCTCTGGTAAAATCCGTCTGCATTGGCTGTGCATAGCCATACATACGGTTCATCAGCGTGCCGTCCATGTCTATCATAACTTCAGGAAATGTAGCATCATTAAAATCTGATCTGTTGTCTGTGGATTCGCTGTTAAGAAGCAATGCAGTTCCAATTACCCCCAACAAAAATACAAAAAGGAGAATACCTGTTTTTTTCAGTATTCTTATCATCGCACACTTCCTTCCTGTGTTTTTTCATTCAGAAGCAGGTCAAGTGTAGGATGAATATTTAAAGTAGCAAACATCTCCTGTGTTTTGCCTGCGTCTGATCTTTTTCCGGTTTTAACTGCCCTGATCAGAAGATTCTTCGGAGTATGTTCCATATCAATAAACTCCAGAATCTGTGTTTCGTAACCTTTGCTCTCTAACAGGTTGGCACGTACTGCATCCGTGATCAGCGCAGACATTCTTTCTTTCAGAATTCCGTAGCGCAGAACCGGTTCCAGCATTTCATTTCTGATCTGCTTATTGACCTCATGCTGACAGCATGGCACAGATAAAATTACTTCTGCTCCCCATTCTACTGCTTTCGCAAGCGCATAATCAGTCGCGGTATCACAGGCATGAAGTGTTACTACCATATCTACCGAGGATACTCCTTCGTAGTCTGCAATATCGCCATGGTAGAAATGTAACTTTTCATATCCATATCTGATTGCCAGAGAGTTACATTTCTCAATTACATCTGTTTTCAGATCAAGACCTATGATATTTACATCATATCCCTTCAGTTCCCTCAGATAATAATACATTGCAAAAGTAAGATAACTTTTACCGCATCCGAAATCCAGTATCGTTACTTCTCTTTCTCTGGAAAGTCTCGGAAGAATATCTTCTATAAATTCCAGGAAACGGTTAATCTGTCTGAATTTATCATATCTGGCATGAACGATCTTTCCCTGTCCGTTCATAACTCCCAGATCGATCAGGAATGGAACCGGAACACCTTCTTTAAGAATGTATTGTTTTACCCGGTTATGTGCCTGAATCTTGACTTTTTCTTTTGGCGCATGGTGCTTCTGTTTGATGGTCATTTTTCCTTTTTTACTCACAAGGACTACGCCATCCGTCACTGCTCCCTGCGCCTGAAACTGTCCGAAATTCTCTGCAAGCTCTGATTCCAGATATTCTATCAGCTGCATACGCTCATAGTTTTTGTGGAGGACTTTTGTCCCTTCTGTAGCAGATGCCTGATAACAAATCTGCCCTTTTAATTGGATTGGGCGTATTTTTACCTTTGATATGCCATTTTTGTTTCTGCTGGCACTTAAAGTTGCCTGTATCAGATTTTCATTAATCTGTTCTTCTAAATATTCTCTTAAATTTTTCATTATTCTTTCTATCTGTCAAATTTCAATTCTTGTTAAGCGGATAAAGATAGTGGTGTATGAACAGTAACAATCTATCCACTCCATAATCAGTAATTTAAAAATATATCCTGCATCGGTGTCTGCGGCATCTTCTTCTGGATATTTCCTGATATAGCATTACCTGTACCAGTTCATCCAGAAAACTTTCCCTTATTGCCTGACTGTTCATCTCTGGCTGAAGATCTTCTTTAATCTTACAGCTTAAGTGATAAAGCATATATTTATCCGGATACTCATCATAAAGACGGCTTCCTTCATAGTCGAGAAGATCACATTCCTCTTCTATCTTCTCCTGAATACGCTGTACAGTCTGAGGATAATAAGATTTCATCAGATTGAATTCCTGCTCCTGCATCCGCTCTCCGTCATACAACAGGGGATTCGAATATGCCGCATAAAACGGAAAATATTGTTCGAAATACATATGGATATCCTGCATCCTTATCAGTTATCTATTTCAGTATATGCAAAATGCAGGAAACTGTTATCTAACTTTATAATTCCTGAATCATTCTTACAGTTAATTTTACGCTGTGCTCGATTGCCGCCATTTCAAATTCAGCATAATCCATATTTGCGCTTCCGTCTGCTTTATCGGAGATTGCTCTTACTACAAGGAATGGAATATGATTTAAATAAGCAGCCTGTCCGATGGCAGCGCCTTCCATCTCTACGGCAAATCCGCCAAATTCTGAGATAATAGCATCTTTCACACCTTTATCTGAAATGAACTGGTCTCCGGAGCAGATTCTGCCTTCAAATACACTGATCTCAGGATTTACTTCCTGACATACCTTTGCTGCTAATTTGCGAAGGTTTTCATCTGCCGGGAAAGAGAACTCATCCATCTGTGGAATCTGCCCTTTCTTATATCCAAATCCGGTTGCATCCATATCATGGTGCAGTACATCTGTGGAAAGAACAATGTCTCCGATGTTTACATCATTATTCAGGCTTCCTGCGATTCCTGTGTTAATCACTGCTTCCACGCCAAATACATCTGCGAGGATCTGTGTGCACATTCCTGCATTTACCTTGCCGATTCCGGAACGTACAACTACAACCTTTTTACCTTCCAGAGTTCCTTCATAAAAATCCATACAAGCCTTGGATGTGATCGTAACATCCTGCATTTTTTCCTTAATTTTTGCAACTTCCTGTTCCATTGCTCCGATAATTCCGATACATTTCATTATTAAAACACCTCTTCTTTGTATATTTGTAATTTCCTGGCAACTATTCAGCGGTCTACTGTGAAGATACTGAACAGTTGCATTTCTTGTTTTTTATGCATTCATTGTTTATTATAGCAAAACTTTAATTTATATGGAAACTTTTTTTATATTCTGCTATAATATCTTGCGTAACGAAAAGTTACTGTTCACTTCGAGCCCAGTAACACACTGCGCGATGGCCTGGACTTATGCAAGTTGATTCTTGAAACAAGAAATCCAGACGCAAGATTATTTGAGAAATCTGCTTGTTAATCACATGAACAGTAGACACAGAACTTATTATGTACTCTCGGAATCTTTTTGTACTTGATTTTATGAGAGGATTTTTTGTCAGATGTGCCCGGATTTTTGAGGCGTACGCGGTGCGTACGTTGATAAAATCCGGGTGCATCTGGCGAAAAATCAGCCATAAAAGCAAGTGCAATAAAGACTCTGAGGGTACATTATTTAACACAGGAGGAATTATATCATGACATATAAGACAAAAGGTGTTTGTGCCAGCCATATTGAATTTGAAGTAGATGACAATAAGAAAGTTCACAATGTACGCTTCATCGGCGGATGCAGCGGAAACACTCAGGGTGTAGCCAGCCTTGTAGAAGGTATGGATGCAAATGAAGTGATCAGCAGACTGAAGGGTATTAAATGTGGTTTTAAAAACACCTCATGTCCAGATCAGCTTTCTATTGCCTTAGAGGAAGTTCTGAATAAATAATTTCCTGGTTTTTTAACAATTCAGCTGCTTTCACCAAACTACTACGACATTAGTTTCCGGAAACACTATAAGCAGCAGCAAAAAACACAAAAAAGACAGATATCCCGCAAAAGCTGTATTCACAACAACTTCTGCGGGATATTTTTATTTCATAACATTACCACAATATTACTACATATCCGGTCTGTCCCATTTATCACACAGGGACTGCACATCTCTTGAGAAGCGTTCCAGATCTTTATTCGGTGTTCCCTCATTCTTCTTGATCACTGCCAGTAATCTGTAACCAAGTGCCAGAAGTTTCTCGAATGCTCTCGCTGCTCTTGTTGCTTTCGGCGATGCAGATGCCTTCTGAACCTTGACGCCTTTAGCTTCATAGATGCATACATTATTTGCAAGATCATACACCGTTCCACTAAACGGAGCCATTGTATCGTAACCCAAATCATCCTGCAGGCGTTTTGCAAAAATCTCTGTTACCGCATCCTCTCCATGAGTAACAAAAACTTTCTGCGGTTTTTCTTCGAATGCTCTCGCCCAGTTTATCAAACCGTTTACGTCTGCATGACCGCTGATTCCCGGCATCTGGCAGATATGTGCAGCTACATGAATCGGTTCTCCGAAAAGTTTCACATCTGTTGCTCCTTCAATAAGAGCCCTTCCTAGTGTACCTACTGCCTGATATCCTACAAAAAGAATCGTATTCTTCTCATCCCACAGATTATGCTTCAGATGATGCTTGATACGACCCGCATCACACATACCGCTGGCAGAAATAATTACTTTTGGTTCTTCATCATAGTTGATTGCCTTTGAGTCATCACTTGTAACAGAAATCTTCAGACCTGGAAAACTGATTGGATTGATTCCCTTTTTGATCAGTTCCATTGCCTCTTCATCAAAGCAGTCATACTGATGTTCTGAAAAAATGGTAGTCGCTTCATTCGCAAGAGGGCTATCCACATATACCTTAAAATAATCATGTCCATGTACCAGATCATCTGCCTTGATCTGTCTGATAAAATATAGCATTTCCTGCGTACGGCCAACTGCAAAAGAAGGAATTACAAGATTACCTCCTCTGTCAAATGTTTCCTGAATGATCTTTGCCAGAAGCTGCACATAATCCGGTTTTTCTCCATGACTGCGGTCCCCGTAAGTGGATTCCATGATCACATAATCCGCATGGTGCAGATATTCCGGATCCTTTATCAATGGCTGACAGGTGTTTCCGATATCTCCGGAAAATACGATCTTTTTCTCCGCCTCTTCTTCTCTGATCGTCACTTCAATACTGGCAGATCCAAGCAAATGTCCTGCATCAATAAAACGTACCGAAATTCCTTCTGCCGGAGTGATCACCTTATTATACGGGCATCCTACAAAATTTCTGATCACACCCATTGCGTCTTCCATTGTGTATGCCGGCACAAATTCCGGTTTGCCCTCTCGTCTGCCCTTGCGGTTTCTCCACTCAGCTTCAAACATCTGAATATGAGCACTGTCTCTAAGCATAATATCACACAGATGACTGGTGGCATTCGTTGCGTATACTGGCCCTCGGAATCCTTTTGCATAAATAGCAGGAAGATTTCCGGAATGATCCATATGCGCATGGGTAAGAAGAACAAACTCAATTTCTCCCACAGCAACTGGTATCTCTGCATTCTCATAATAGTCCGGTCCCTGTTCCATACCGCAGTCTACAAGAAATTTATGGCCTGCTGCTTCCAGATAATAGCATGAGCCCGTAACCTCATGAGTTGCCCCGATAAATGTAATCTTCATATAAAAACCCCCTTTCGGACTTTTATGTGTAATTTCATAGTTCATATTATACACTACAATAGAATTGATTAACAGTATTTTTCTGAAAATAAAAAATGGAAACAGTTTTTATTTGACTGTTTCCACCTTTCTTTGCGTCTGCCACGTACGATTAAAATTTTGCTGATATTTTAATAATCCCATGTCAGCTTCCGCAAGTATATAACGTTTCGTTCCGAGACACGGTTAAAAACCGCTTTCGTAAACTCCCATTACATATACTATACGAATCAAAATGGAAAATATCACACAAAAAATAAATTTTTTATTTTTTTTCAGGAATTGATGTATTGTATGCCTGAACGCTCACATCTGAAAATAGAAAATCAGCGGTCACACTCATTCCGATCAGCGCAGTCAGCATTGCTACGGCCACTACGGCTGCTACAGGTTTTAAAATCCGGTGAGTTTTATTCCATTCATAGTCAAGCCTGATTAGATTTTCTTTTACTGTTTTTGCTTCTTTTACCGATTCTGTTTCCTCTGCTTCTATCTCCCGGGCTTTGCTTTCCCCTGCTTCTCTTACTCCATCTATTTCTTTATCTGTTTCCGCACAAATTCTACCGGCTTTGCTTACATTGTGATCATTATTTTCAGACAACGACTCTCTGTATTCACCCTTTTCTTTAAGGCGTGCTATCAGTCGGTCATATCCCTGCTGTATTTCCTCTTCAGATTCTTCCGGAAATTCTTCCCAAGAGGATTTTCCTGCAGCTTTGAGAATTGCAGATTCCAGTATTTTTGTCTCCGCATAATATTGTTCTTCCAGCAATCTGTCTATTTCTTCGTTCTTTGTCTGTCTGTTTATTTTATTCTCCATAATCTTCAACTTTCCTTGACAATTTCTCCCCTTGGGTTCATATTAAATAATAAATGCCGTAACTGTTAAAGTTTAGTAACATAAATAAAGCAAATTACCGGGCATATCATGAACAGTAACATACTTCTAAACAGTTACTTTATTTTCAGAATGAAACAGGAGGAATCCCTATGAAACATATTGTACTTACCGGCGGCGGTACAGCCGGACATGTTACCCCAAATATCGCATTAATCCCACGTCTGAAAGAACTGGGATATGAAATTTCCTATATCGGCTCTTATGACGGAATTGAAAAAAAGCTCATCGAAGAAATGAACATCCCTTATTATGGCATCTCTTCCGGTAAACTGAGACGTTACTTTGACCTCAAAAACTTTACAGACCCATTCCGCGTATTAAAAGGATTTGGCGAAGCAAAAAAACTGTTAAAACAGTTAAAACCTGATGTAGTCTTTTCCAAAGGCGGTTTCGTAACTGTTCCGGTCGTAATTGCTGCCGGCCAGCGTAAAATCCCAACAATTATCCACGAATCAGATATGACTCCGGGTCTTGCAAATAAAATCTGTATCCCATCTGCTACAAAGGTATGCTGTAACTTCCCTGAAACAGTGAAAAATCTTCCGGCAGATAAAGCGGTCCTTACCGGAACTCCGATTCGTCAGGAATTATTAAGCGGAAACAAGGAAGCAGCCCGCAAATTCTGTGGTCTCACAGATGATAAACCTGTTCTCATGGTTATTGGCGGCAGTCTTGGTGCTGCATCTGTTAATGAAAATGTCCGCAAGATTCTTCCGGAACTTCTGAAAGAATTTCAGGTTATCCATCTGTGTGGTAAGGGAAAAATGGATGAAAGTCTCAAAGATACCGCAGGATATGTCCAGTACGAATATATCAAACAGGAACTTGCTGATCTGTTTGCCCTGGCAGATATCGTCATCTCACGTGCAGGTGCCAACGCTATCTGCGAGCTGAACGCTTTAAAGAAACCAAATCTCCTGATTCCTCTTTCCGCAAATGCCAGCCGCGGCGACCAGATTCTCAACGCCCGTTCCTTCGAACGTCAGGGATTCAGCATGGTACTTGAGGAAGAAGAAATCACAGAAAGCACACTCCTTAACTCCATTCGTGAGCTGTATCAGAACAGACAGTCTTACATCGATGCCATGTCCGAAAGTAGCCATATGAACTCTATCGAAAAAATCACAGGTCTGATTGAAGACTGCGTAAACAAATAATATAAATATGTACTGATCCAGTGTACCGGCAAGTTGATTTTCTGAACCATCTTGTGTCTGGATCAATATAGATCCTGTGCATCGCAAAGAGCATCATATTCTCTGGCAAGCCAGCGTCTCGTTCTCATAACTTTATTATTCACATTATTTTCTGTGATGTGATAATGTTCCGCAACGAGGCGCGATGGTATGCCATATACTGTTACACCGACATAGATTTCATAATCCATTCTGTTTTTCTCTCTTAATTTCTGAAATATCGTCTGCAGATATCCTGTTGCTTCCAAAGCCGCAATCATTTCATCCACTTCATCGCCACTATTTACCGTCTGATCAGCGGTCATTATAATATCATCAGAACCGACTTCATGTTGTCTGAATGCCCTTTTACAATGATCCTGCGCTTTATGATAACTGATTCTGGAAATAAAATTAGCCAGTTTCTCTTCATCATAAAAATCCACTTTTTCTCCCAGCTTGTACAGAATCTCAAATGTTTCCTGGCATACATCCTCCGCTTCATCTTTATCCTTTAAAACGGTATTGGCAACATTAACTGCACGTGAACGATATTTCCTGTAAATGCTTATAAAATCTATATTTTCCATCTTATGTACTGTGTAATGTCAAAATATCAGGACAGCTGCGCCTTTACTTTTGACAGGATCTCCTCTTTATCCTCATCAGTCAGTTCACCCGGATTCCATGTAATTCCAACATTGTCTCCTTTATATCTCGGAATCAGATGCATGTGGAAATGAAATACTGTCTGACCTGCACATTCTCCGTTATTCTGTACAATATTAAATCCATCACATTTCAGTGCTTCTGTCATTGCTGTTGCCATTTTCTTTGCAAGAATCATTACCTTTGCAGCCATTTCATCTGGTAATTCATAGATATTGGCAGCATGAAATTTAGGCAGAATCAGGGCATGTCCCTTACTTGCCGGGCCCAGATCAAGGATCACACGAAAATTCTCATCTTCATAAAGTGTTGCAGCGGGAATCTCTCCATTAGCTATTTTACAAAAAATACAATTATCCATTTTTAATCCTTCTTTCTTAATAATTGAGCCTCTGTAATCTGACAGAAGCTGAGTTAATGTGTTATTACTATTCACCGAGAATATCAGTGAATAATATCTGAATGTCGTTTTTTCGCGAATTTTTCAGGACGAAATCAGTTGCAGTCAAAAATCCGCAATGATACACTTTTCCTGAGGTGATAATATGCAGATGGAAACAACAAACCAATTAAAAAAAGATTTTAAACTTACTCTTTCCCGGCTGTCACATGAGATTCGTAATCCGATTACCCTGATCAACAGTGAGCTACAGTTAATGGCAGCCTCCCATCCTGAGCTGTGCAGCTACAGACAATGGGACAGTCTTATGGACAATCTTGATTATGTCAAAGAATTATTAAATGAACTCTCTGATTTCAGCCATGCCCAGACAGTTAACCTGGTTTCTGTCGATCCCGCCGAGTTTCTGAACACCATTTTGTCCTGTCAGAAAAATACCCTGGATTACCTTGGTATCTCTCTGGAAACACATATAGAAAATATCTCTTCAACCATTTTACTTGACCGTGTAAAAATGCGTCAGGTTATATTTAATCTGATAAGAAATTCCTGTGAATCCATTAATCATCCCAAAGGAAAGATTACGGTAAACCTTTATAAAACAGATAGCGGCATCTGTATATCTATAAAGGATAACGGCTGTGGAATGACTCAGACACAAATGCAGAATATCTTTTGTCCATTTGTTACATATAAGCCCGAGGGAACCGGACTTGGCCTTGCTGTAACAGCAGAAATCATAAATGCCCATAACGGGCAGATTGATGTTTTAAGCGCTCCTGGAAAAGGCTCTGTCTTCTATATCTATCTGCCTTATACTCCGGAAGTATCCCGATGATATGATCGCAGCGGATGATAAAGTAATACAGCCATGATGAATCCGCAGATGAGACCACCCACATGCGCTGCATTATCTACTCCTTCGCTTGTGAATCCAAAATAAAGTGAAAATGCGACCATAATCACCACCTGTCTGGCAGAAAGATCTTCAATATGTCCTCTGCCTCTGATCACTGCATAAATCATGGCTCCCATCACTGCAAACACAGCGCCGGAAGCCCCGGCAGATACTGCAAAATCCCCGCTGTCTAATTCAAGAAAAATACACAGCAGATTTCCGCCCATTCCGCCAAGGAGATAGATCAGAAGATATTTCAGTTTTCCAACTGTACGTTCCAGTCTTCCGCCAAGTACAAAAAGTACCAGCATATTATTTCCCAGATGCTGTGGTCCAAAATGCAGAAACATACTTGTAAAAATTCTGTAGTATTCTCCCTGTATTATAGCTGGCGTATAACCTGCTCCACATTGAAGCATATGCATTGTGTCCTCTGATCCACCTGTTAATTCCACTGCCAGAAAAACAAGAATATTGATCAGAATAAGGAACACTGTGACTGGCTGTTTTTTTAATTCTTCCAAAATTTACCTCTTTCTATAGCAATTCCAGTATTTTATGAAATTGCTATAATCAGGAATCATATATCGACAAGCTTATTGTATCAGACATATTGTGTTTTTTCAAAACATTTATGGCAGAAAAATGTATCTCGCCTGGGCAAAATCTACTTCATCTTCTGGTTCAAGCCGATATTCTTCATCTGGCAAAAGCAGTCGTCCGTTTACGGCTGTTCCATTTCTTGAATTCATATCTGTAAGATAGTATGCATCCTCCTTTTTTCTTATTTTTGCATGGATACGGCTTACTGTCGGCAGACTGATCACTGCGTCACAGGCAGTTTCCAGCTTTCCGATTACCGTCAGATCTTCATTTATATAAATAGTTGCCAGTTCTCCCGGTTCTTTGCTTACCAGACTGGCCGGTCCGGATACTGCTCCTGCTGACAATACTACTGTCTCTCCATAATCTGCATGCAACTGCGATGATTTCACGACTGGTTTATTGGTTGATTTCACAACTGACTTGATGGTGTTCTGGCTCTGATCAGTCTGGTCTGTTGGTACTTTTCCGGTTATCCCTTTGGGTTTGTCTCGTTCTTCTTCCCTTCCTTGCCGTAATTCTCCAGGTTTTTTCTTTATTTTCGAAACATATACAAACAGCATCACACAAGCCACAAGAACAATAATAATCCCAAGTATTGTTCCTGTTTCCAGGTAAGGCAGATATCCCATCAAAGTTATTGCTGCTATTCCACATAGCAGTATTGCTGCCAGTACAATAACACCTGTCTTTTGGGGCAGACTAAGTCTTTTTGATTTTTCCCCGTCCCTTACAAATTCCTGATTTATTTCTTCGTTTTCCCAGAAGCCCTCTTCCTCCGGGTTAAAATCTTCTGATTCCTGTCTCTGCTCTGATTCTGTTTTCATTTGTTCTGCTTTGGTTGTTGTCGTACCCTGCTGCCCCTGGGTTTTGTATAGTTCTTCCTTGATATGTTCCAGATGGAAACTGTCTTCCATCGCTCTTTTGTACACGCCATACCCAAGGATTACCGCATCCTGATCCTGATGGTCAATCTTCGGAAGAATATATTCTGTCAAAAACTGAAACTGTTCTTTAATGTCTTTCTCATATCCTGGCATCATGCAGAAATAAATTTCCTGCTTTTCAATATCTGTATAAATATATTCCGGTGATATGATAAATTGTCCTGGATTCATCAGATATTCCGCCGCATCCTCCATTGCTTTGACAAAGCCTCCAAAGATGAGGCGAAGATCTTCTACTCCCATCTTCTTCTCTTCATATAAAACACTCAATGCCTGTTTTGAGGTAATATCGAAATAGACCAGAAAACGTCCATCCATCCCCTGTATTCTGCATTTTAGAAGAGATGGAATCACATTTCCCACCAACATTCTTACCTGATAAGAATCAGTATTTATTTCATCTTCCCCATATAAGATCAGGTAATTATGGTTCATATCTCTTTTATATTCCGCCCGCATACTAATCCCCCATCCCCTTTAGAATGGCAGCTGCCGCCCTGAGTTTACGAATATGTTTTACAGGATTTATGACAGAAGAAGTTCCTTCTGTTCTTAAATGCCACTTCATATTTCCATAGGAAGAAATCGTATCGAGATCATATGTCACCTGCACTTCTTTTCCAACATTTGTCTGTGTACTTAAATTCTCTGCTCCGAAAAATCCTATACTCCCCAGTTCTTCGCTTCGCATTCTTGCAGTGTCATATATCTGTCCATTCTTTTTAATACCTTCCATACTTCCACTGGTTGCTGACTCATATGCCGCAGCTGTAAGCCAGGCTCTGTTATGTACAAAAAAGCTCAGATAGATAAGCCCCATAAGCGTCAGCAGGATCAACGGCATTACACATGCCGTCTCCACAGTCAGGCTTCCTTTCCGGACACAATTATAGTTCTCTGTTCTGGCTGTTTTATCATCCCGGTGAAATACTCCCGATCTGTTATCTATATTTAAATTACCCTTCATATCAGAATTCCTCCCAAATATCCTGCCAGTAAAAACGGAACAAATGGTATTTCCGTATTTCCTTTTCTATGAAAAAATATCATCGTAATTCCCGCCCATACAGCACTGCATATCAGGGATAAGAAAAGCATCATAAAAAATTCTTCAGCACTCATCACTGTACCTAATGCCATAATAAGCCATCCATCTCCCATTCCGACAGCTCCCTCTGTAATAATACTTATTCCCACAAAAATCAGTCCTGTTCCTGCACATACCAGAAAATCCAATGCGGCACTTCTGCTGCATATTGTCCATAAGATTCCACTCCCTGCAAATACCGCAATAAGCAGTAATGAAACCTGTTTTTTCCGAATATCTATCCAGGAATTCACTCCCAGAAACGCGATCACACATGCTTCCCTTACATTATTTATTTCCATATTTTTCACCTGTCTGCTTTTTATTTATTATGTGTAACTGTTCACTTTGTTCTTTATTATCCGCATCTGCTACATGCACTCATTCCCGAGACAGAGGATGCCTTTACCAGCCTTACAGACCTTTTCAAACCACTACATGATTCCAGATTATGATACCTGTTTCCCTGTTCTGTGACATATACTACTCCCGCCGGATTCTGCCCTCTGCTGCATGTTTCGCATGCAGAATAATGTTCCCCATACTGATTGCTTGCAGACCGGACAGAACTTCCCGGAATCTGTTTCAATGACACATTCAGATAACTGCAGCCGGGATTTTTATGATAGACACTTCCGGAAGCAGTCACATATACCATCTGTTCTATCTCTCCCTGTTCGCCTCCATTGTCAGGAAATTCTGTTCCTGTCCATGCATGAACTTTCACATGGTTATAGACCACCACTCCCGGCAGTGGTACCAGCCCTCCAAAAGATTTATATGTGTAAACATCCGGAATCGTAATATCCTCCACGCCGCTTTCTCCCGTAATATAAGCATACATTCCTGCCTGTTTCGCCCGGTTACATAAATCAGACAAATGCTCCGTCTGCAGCTTATATATATCCATAAAAGAGATCAGTGTAACCATTCCAAGAAAAAACAACGGAAAAACAAGTGCGGTTTCTACCGCCATACTTCCTTTTTTCAGAAAAGAGGTGCACAAAGATGCCTTTACAGAACGAACTTCTCTGGAGTTTTTCTGCAATTTTGCCATCTGAACCTCCCGGCTTTTCTTCGGGGATAAAAAAGCCAGGAAAATTTCTTTTAGAGAGCTTTTTCTCCTTTCATAGATTATCTTTTCTTTCATTCTGATTTCATCAATGCTTTTGTTTTCCTTCTGTAAAAACATCTTTTTGCACCTCTTTTCTTAAAATCCCCATTATTATGATGTCGTAACTGTTCAGTACCTTCACAGTTACGAGTCAAAATCCATTAAAAATCGCCTTCGGCGATGGGATTTTGACTTGTATGTCTCGGGATTTTGGCATGTTCATGCCAAAACACCTCGCGGGATAGTAGACTGCTGAATAGTTACATGATGTCAATAATAAAAAGAGAGTAATCTACACTATTGCTAAAGAAAATCAAACAACAATCCCAAACTCATTCTCTTATTCATAACAATACTGACGTATTATATGAAACTCTTTTCTCTTGTTCGCTTTTACATCTGCAAATGCCTCCAGTGCCACCACACAGGAATCCATATTAAAATGTGCTCTTCCTTTATTTCTTATTGTGTTCTCTATCATATCCATAGCCCTTATCACTTTCTTTTCCTTGGAAACAGACAATACCAGAACCTGAATATAGTCCTCATAGGACATCCCATGGTCATTATTTTTTCGCATAGAATCCAGTCCTTCCATCAGATTTCCCAGATTGGCCAGAGATATCTGCCAGTCTGCTGAAGTCTTCACAAGCGGAATCTTACCTCCTGCAAAAAGTTCTCTCACATCCAGTACGCTTTCTGCAAATGCCCAGCATAAAAGCAACGCTGTTTCTATCACTACAGCTGCCGGCGGAACCAGAAATCCTGCTGCAATCGCAGATGCAAGAGCCTGTGCCTCTGTTCTTTTTACATTATCAGCCATCAGGCAGGCAAAGTTTACTCCCTCTCTGATAAACAAAAGTTTCGATGCCACAGATTTCAGATTATCCATATCCTCATCTTTTCCTGCAAAGATATATTCCATCTGATATGCCAGACCTTCTTTGGACGAATCCATATAATTTCCCAGATGATTCATCAGATATTGTTGGAACAAAACCTGGGAAGTATAGCTATTATCTGCGATCACTCCATCCGGCATCTCCATTCCCTGTTGTAACTGTCTCCCGGAAACTAGCGTGTTTTTACTTATTGTACGTGTAGAGACTTCACATCCGGATGGCAGAACCAGTTCCAACACTCCCATCTTCATAACTCTTTTTATCACAGTAATCGGATTATTCACCGGATTCTGCTGTGCCGGCTGTGTTGTCTGTGTATCTCCACTTCCAAATTGCTGATCTGACGAAGCATTTTCCTGTTGCTGTTTCTTAGCCGCCTCTTCTGCGGCCTGCTGGCTTTTCTGAGATGCCTGATTCATTTCAGAATCATATCTGTCGATCGATCCTCCTGTCTCTGCCTGACTTGCTTTTAGATTCGCTTCTTCTGTTTTCTTTTCGCGATCAGACATTCTGTTAAGAAGGGCCTGTACTCCCTGACTTCCAAGAGTTTCCTGCATATACTGCACGATCTGCTGATAAAAAACTTCTCCGTTATTATCTGTCAGAAGCCGGTATCCGGTAAGCCCGCTATGCTCCAGACTAAGTTTCTGACTATTCTGCTTTAATACCGGTTTCATATAGGATTCCAGATTGTCACAGATTTTCGCAAGATTCAGCTGTCCGCCTCCCATAGAACCATCAAGTGCAAACAGATCATAGTCTTCAAGAAGCTTCTTATCATACTGTCCAAACACTGAATACAGTCCAATATCCATGCTGTTCAGAATCTGCGTTCTGGCAGATGCCATCCGCACAGATTCAATACTTGTACATACCAGAGATAAAAGCAGACTAAGTATCAGTGCCAGAAATACTGTAATGCTTCCTCTCATTTCTTTATGATTTCTCATGCAGGAAGTACACCTCCTTCTCTTTCTCAATACATTATTGCACAACTAACTATAAGTTCCTGTGCCTGCACAGTTGAACTCCCAAACAATGTATTGGTTAAATAGAATTACTCTGTTTGGCGATCTTTGAAAGAATGCTCTGCACCAGTTCGGTCAGCTGCTCTTTGAAAATGATGACAAGTCCGATCAGGACTACCAGAATTAAAATGATCTCTACAACACCTACAGCGTCCTCTTCCTCCACGAATCTTCGTATTAATTCGTTTTGATTTTTTATTTTCCATATCAATCGTCCCATCTTTTCCTCCGTATGTCTCATATCTTCTTTCCTTTATCATGTTCCATAAAATGACAGAAAGGCCGGAATCATAACGATTGCCATCACGACCATCAGCATCATGATCATCGGTACCAGAAGCTTTGTTGCGGCAGCTTCTCCGAGAACACGTGCCTTTCTCTTGCGTTCTTCCCAGGCCTCCATAGACTCTCTTTCGAGCATATCAGCCATCTGTCTGCTGCCCTTCTGAAGATTTTGGATGAGAAGTGTGGCAAAAGTTTTATATTTCGCCTGTCCACATCTTTCTCCGAATCTTCTGTACGCCTCACTCTCAGAAACTCCGCTTTCCATTTCATAACAAACGATTCGTATCTCATCATACGCCGGTCTTGGCTTTGATTTTTTCTTTCTGCTATAATCCAGCGAAATTTTCTGAAATGCCTTCCTTACAGTCATTCCCGCCTGAACCAGAAGTGTAAATTTCATGATCAGCCCGGGATAATCCATCAGAAGTTCTTCATACCTTTTTTGAAGCTGAACCTGTTCTTCCCTTCCCTTCATTACAAGAATTGCCATCGCCGCAACAAGAAACAAACCTGTCAGGAGCATTCCTGAAGTATCCGCAGGGCTTTCCCACTGTATCTTTTTTCCATCCAGCTTATCCGGAAGGTAATAATAATCCGGATCGTTTTGCTGTTCATTATATCGTGTCACTGCCTCCGCCAGATCTTTCTGCGCCTGCTCTTCTCTGGTCAGTTTCTTATCCTGTTTCGGTTCTTCCTGTTCTTCCAGTTCTTTTTCCGGTACCTGTATGTACATGGAGACCGGCTCTTCTCCATCCACGGATACCATAAATTCCTTCTCATATGATCCTGTATCCTCCTTTTCCAGACGGTATCCCTGAGGATACACTTGTCTGCCATTTCCCGCGGTAAGGATCATTCCAAGTAAATTCCCGGATATTGCCACCACCATGAATAGCCTGATTCCTTCTTTTCCCCCAATCCCGGAAGATGGAATCCACCCTTTTTCCCACCCGGCCAGTGCACACAAAAGTATGATAAAAATGACAATATGTACCCACATTTGTACTGTCACACCTCAATATCTACGATCTTTCTGCCAAGCCAGTATGCCGTAGCATAAATAGCAAGACAGATACTCATTGCTGCAATTCCAAAGGGATTTCCATAAAGAACACTTAAGAAGCCCGGCGAGGTCAACTGTAAATACATAATGATACCCGCAGGCATAAGACTCATGATCATTTGCTCCGATTTCTTGGCAGCCAGAGTTGCTTCGATTTCTTTTTTTACATCGATCTTATCTCCCAGCATGCGCGCTACTTTCTGAATCACACGATTCATATCACCACCTGTACGCTTGGCTGTATAAAACACTGATGCAAAATTCTCGATATCTTCCACCTGGCTTCTTGACCCCAGATCCAGAAACAATTCCTCTAAAGGAACACTGATATGCTGCTGACTTTCAATGTAGCGAAATTCTTCTACAATATCAGTTCCTTTTCCGTATAACCGCTCCAGATCCCTGACACAGGTCTTTATTGCGCTTTCCACGGAATATCCTGCCTGAACCGCAACACTCAGAGAGGTTAGCGCATCCTTAAACTGGTAATTCAGCTTCTTTCTTCTTTCCCTGATCATACGGTTCTGCTGCCATTTCAGATAAAATACTAACGCCGGAAGCATAAGAAGCAGTACCCAGGCACTTCTGTAAAAAAGATAATCTGCCACAGCACAAAGTCCCGCTGCCTGTCCTGTATATTTCATAAATTCCTTCACCGTAAAATGATAATGACCATAGTCCCGTTTCAGATAACGCTGTTCTTTTTCTTTCCCTTTCATAGTTCAATCCCCGCTCTTTCCAGTTTTTCCACATTGAGGAGGGAAGCAGTCTTTACCAGTCCTTTTCCCTCCTTCCATTGATACAATGGCCGAATCTGGATTTCTCCATTTTCGAAACCACACACTTCGGTTACCTCTAATAGCTTTCTTGATTTATCTCTCATTCGTCCCAGATGTACCAGAATATCCACACCGGATGCAATCTGTCTCCTGATAGCCTCCAATGGAAGGTCAACACCCATAAGAACCATTGTTTCCAGACGGGATAGCATGTCTCTGGCAGAGTTGGCGTGGGCAGTTGACAGCGACCCTTCATGCCCTGTATTCAATGCCTGAAGCATATCCATTGCCTCTCCGCCTCTGACTTCTCCCACTATGATCCTGTCAGGGCGCATTCGAAGTGCTGATTTGATCAGATCCCTGATCGTAACTGACACTGCACCCTCCATGTTGGCCATCTTTGCTTCCAGACGTACCAGATTGTCTATTCCCCTGATGCGAAGCTCTGCATTATCTTCAATCGTGATCAGTCTTTCATCTTTGGGAATATATTCTGACATAGCTGCAAGAAATGTAGTTTTACCGCTTCCGGTTCCACCGCCTATGACCATGGAATACCTCGCTTTTACAAGTTTCTGCAGAAAATCTGCGCATTCTTTGGTAATGCTTCCCAGCGCAATCAACTTTTCCATTGTAATGGGGTGTTCGGGGAAACGCCGTATCGTAAGGATCGGACCGTTTAACGCTACCGGGTAGATTACTGCATTGACTCTGGAACCATTCTCCAGTCTGGCATCCACAATTGGCATAGATTCATTGATCACGCGGTTACATTTACCTACGATCTGCTGAATCACATCTTCCAGCTTTTCAGCAGACGTAAAGCTTTTATGCCATCTGATCAGTCTGCCGTCCCGCTCCACAAAAATCGTGTCAGGTCCATTTACCATAATTTCAGTAACTGTCTCATCATCCACCAGTTCCTGCAAAACATCCAGTTTACGCACAGAATAAAAAAGTTCCTGACGAAGCTGCACTTTTTCTTTCAGTGCAAGACGGACATCCTTCATCTGATTCAGGATCAGTTCATCAATTACATCAAGAATCTCTTTATCTGATAACTCTCTCGACAGATCCAGTTCCTCCATTAACATCTGGCGCAAAGTTCTAAATACATCTTTATTCATCCTTTTTCCTTTCTCAGAAGGTTTCTCACATAATCTCCCAGTTCACTCCACATCAACTGTTCAATATATCCTGACGGCGGACCGGTCATCATATGAAAAGGAGGAGTGATCTTCTCTGTCTTTTCCAGTATCTGAGGATAATCCCAGATTCGGACCAGATTTTCAAACTGGGCGATCTTACACTGTGAAACCGTATCAGACAACACCGGCATATAAATCTTCTTACACATATCCAGAAGCTGGAAATTCTCGTCAATCCCACATCCTATATCCAGCACGATCATCTCATATGAACTATCAAGCATGATCATCTGCAAAAGCCTTTCCCAGTCCTGCCAGGCTGTTGTGTGAATGTCTGCCGGCATTTGCACAGGCGGTATATAATCCAGATTGTTTATAGTCTGTATCATACTATTCATCTTATAGAGAAGATTCTGGTTATCCTGCCGCACATAATAAAGAAGATCACTTAAATTATGCGCAAATCCCTTTCCCATCAGTTCTTCAAACCCGGAATATTCCTCCAGATTCAGATAAAGGACTGCCCTGTCTTTGGCAAGTATCTGTCCAAGTGTCAATGCAAAAGAAGTTTTCAGGCAACGCCCCAACGGAGAAAAAACTCCAATAAGCTCTGTCGTCTTTTTTAAGACAGCAAGCTGATCAGATACTGTCTTTTTTTCAGCACCATAACATGCCATCACTTCCCGAAGTACATCCGAAGAAGACTGGTACTTATACACGCTCGGATACTGGTCAAGTTCCGGAGGATGTACCCCTTCCGATAAAATAATGACCTTTCCAATATCCATTTCCCGGACTTCGCGGCACATTGCGCGCCCGGAAATCAGCAGCAACTCTATATGTGTATGTTTCCCATAGGCAATCAGCTTCTCCACAGTTGTAAATGCCTGTATTTCAAATGGAATATTCTTTTTCTGATTTAAATAGTCCATAAAATTCAGCGCATAATCCACTTCCAGATCACATACTGCAAAAATATTTCTTTTCAATAGATACCTCCTGCATATAACAGCACGCTTACAAAAACAGGAATCGTAAAGTGGAAATTCTCCGGTGCAGAAATATCTTTACTCCGATAAGGAGTGATCTTTCCCGTACTCACTGTATTCTCTGCATATTTTATAAAATAAAGAATCCGTTCACAGAAATTGTGATTGAAGATCAGAAGCACAACAGCAATACATGCGCCTGCCAGAAAAGAAAAAAGAATACATTTCCAGATAGCCCCAAGGCCCATTACTCCTCCCAGTGCACAAAACAACTTAATGTCTCCCGCACCCATCATTCCGAAAATGAACAGAACGATAAGAAACAAAGGCATTATACTTCCCACAACGAAATAGCTTATTCCTGCAATTCCTTTTCGCCAGATACATCCGGTCAGCCCCAGAATCAGAGAGAACAAGATCCATCCATTATCGACTTTCGCAACGCGAATGTCCATAATCATGGCTACTGCGGCAACTACTACAGGAAAAAGGTGAAAAAATCCATATCGTATCACCTCCCATCTTAGATTTTTCTCATAACTGCTTATTCTTTCGTTTTTTATAAAAATTAAAAGTGGAATTTACCGCCGAACTGGCGGGATTGAATTACCAGAAGAACTCTGGTGAATATTATTATAGGACCGGACAATCGATTTGTCCAGTCCTATTTTTTGTCGAATTTCTAAAATAATTATAAAATGATTACTTAGTATACAACTTCTATTTTGCATCCTTCCGGTGCCAGGATGATACCGTCTTCTGTGTCTTTTACTACACTTCCGCCCGCAACAGAAGAAACCTCATGAATATTTCTGAGAAGATATGTTATTCCCGGATTCTCTCTGGAAGCTTCCAGTGTAAGTTTATTTCCTTCTTTTACAGCATTTACTGTAAATGCATCTTCGCCCTTACGTGTCACAACTTTGCAGGAGCCTTTACCATTCAGCTCATAAACCTGAATCTGTACATCTTTCTCCAGTTCATAATCTGCGGTTGTATCCACTGCGCCGATCGGAAGCAGTGTATTCTCTCTTACAAATACCGGTAATGAGAAGAAGTCATAATCTTCTGCATACCATCTGCCGCCTTCTTTCACTTCGCCGCTTAACAGATGAGTCCATTTTCCATTTGGAAGATAATATTCTACATGACCTTCTTTGTTAAAGATCGGTGCAACCAGAATGCTGTCACCCAGCATATACTGCATATCCAGATATTTTGTCGCAGGATCATCATTAAATTCCATGATCATCGCTCTCATGGACGGAATACCTGTCTTATGTGATTTCACAGCCATGGAATACAGATATGGCATTAATCTTAATTTCAGTTTTGTAAATTTACGGCACACATCTACCGCTTCATCATCAAACAGCCACGGTACACGATAGCTCTTGGATCCGTGGAGACGGCTGTGTGTGGAAAGAAGGCCAAACTGCAGCCAACGTTTGTATACATCCGGCGCTGCTGTCATTTCAAATCCACCCATATCGTGGCTCCAGAAGGAGAATCCGGATAAGGTAAATGACAGACCACCTCTTAAGCTCTCAGCCATGGAAGCATATGTTGCAGAGCAGTCACCTCCCCAGTGAACCGGGAACTGCTGTCCGCCTGCTGTCGCACTTCTTGCGAAAAGGATTGCTTCTCCTTCTCCCTTTACTTCCTTCAGAAGACCAAATACTGCCTTGTTGTAGAGGTATGTATAATAGTTATGCATGGAAACCGGATCGGAACCATCATAATATTTCACATCAATCGGAATTCTCTCACCAAAGTCTGTCTTGAAGCAGTCAACACCGGCATCAAGCAATGTTTTCAACTTATCTGTATACCATTTTGTTGCAGCCGGATTTGTAAAATCAACCAGTCCCATTCCAGGCTGCCAGTTATCAATCTGTTTTACTCCTCTTCCATCTGCACGCTGTACCAGGTACCCTTTCTCCATTCCTTCTTTGAAAAATGCAGTTCCCTGTGCAATATAAGGATTGATCCATACGCAGATCTTCAGGCCTTTATCTTTATAACGTTTCAGCATTCCCGGTACATCAGGGAAAATTCTCTCATCCCATTCAAAATCGCACCAGTGAAGTTCTTTCATCCAGAAGCAGTCAAAATGGAATACATTTAACGGAATATCTCTGTCAGCCATTCCCTGGATAAAGGAGTTTGTCGTGTTTTCATCATAATTAGTTGTAAAGGATGTGGAAAGCCATAATCCAAAGGACCATGCCGGTGGCAGTGCCGGTTTTCCGGTAAGGTCTGTATAAGTCTCAAGCACACCTTTGATATCATCACCGTAGATTACATGATAGCGGATTTCTTCACCTTTTACAGAAAATCCTACGTTTTCTACTTTCTCACTTGCAACTTCAAAAGAAACATTGTCGCTGTGATCTACAAATACACCGTAATGTTTGCTAGTTACATAAAATGGAATATTCTTATAGGAAATCTGAGATGCAGTACCACCGTCTTCATTCCATACATCTACTACCTGTCCATTCTTTACAAATGCTGTAAATCTTTCTCCAAGTCCGTATACACATTCTCCCGGATCAAGAGAAAGTTCTGCTACCATATATGGCTGATACTGTGCTGCCATATAGTTTGGTTCCGGGAATTTGGTCAGTGTTGCTCTGTCATACTGCATATATCCCAGATTACGGAATGCGATACCGGTAAGAACCTTTCCATCTGCCTCATAAGTGATCTTAAAATCTTTCAGATCTACTCTTACTGTCATTCTGCCCGCTTTCATAACAGCTTCAGCATCTGTGATCTCTACTTCTGTCTCCTGCGGATCCTCATTCAGTTCATATCTTGGCTCACCCTTAATATATCCCTGATAATGATAGCTTCTGACACTGATAATATCCTTACGCACAGAAGTAAACTCTGTAGTAATCGTTCCTACGTCAAGAGCGCCGCCTCTGTCGTTGATTTCTCTAAACGGAGAAACAATTCTCATTCCTCCCGGAATTTCTTCTGCTGTAAAAGCCTGCATTGCATAAGATGCATTGGCACGTTCATTCTTCTCCCAGTAACCTTCTGTGAATTTCATTCCTGATCCTCCTCGTTTTAATCTCATAAATCACGCATTGACAAATTGATACACTAACTTTTTATTGACAATTCTCTTTCAAACTGTTGCTTTTTGATATTTTCAATATAATCGATGTTATGTGCATTGTCAACATTTTATTTTGTATTTTTGTCATTTTTATTGTAGGTTTTCTTCATAACCTAAGCTAAATAAAAAAACTGCCCTTTTCTCATGATATCCAAAAGGCAGTTTCTGTTCACTCCGTTCTCAGTAACACGCTTCGCGATGCACAGAATTTATGCTATTCGCAATCCGCTTCCACTACGTGACTCTACACAGAATATTTTCTTTTCACTCTATTGTCAGTTCTTCTATGTTATTCTATCTCTTTTTTACACTTTCTCTCTCTATCAGCTGCACCTTTGTTTTATAAATATAAGGCATACATGATTCCCCCTGGATCAGTCTCATCAGAATCTCCACCGCCATATTTGCCTTTTCCTCTACGTCAATTTTCATGGTCGTAATCGTCGGATATACAATAGTCGCAAACACATCATCATCTATTCCTGCTACAGAAATATCTTCCGGCACTTTTACATCATTTCTGTGAAGAAAAGAAATCATCTCCGCTGCATTTTTATCTGTGGAAAAGAGCAGCGTTGTATCTGTTCCTGCATATTTCAGCAATTCCCCATATACCATCTGTCTTCCTTCTGTTTCTGTCGGAAGTAACTTCATCTCCAGCTCACAGCTTTTCCTGTCTGCTGTTTTCTTTGCTCCCTGATATCTACGATAGTCAGCTCCATGAACGGCATTTGCCAGATATATGATTTTTTTTGTCCCATTGGAAATCAGATATTCACTCATCTCGGCTCCGGCTTTTTCATCTTCGGAAGTCACAAGATAAAACTTCTCTTCCTCTTTCGGAATTTCTCCCATATCTATGGAAACCATAGGCTTATCCGAAAGCCCCGAGATTTTTTTACAGTATGCAAAAGGCATAGAAATCGAAATAATCCCGTCTACGTTCCATCCAAGTGTCATTTTCTCGATTTCTTCTACATTCTTATCCGAAAAAATCATGATATAATATCCCTTTTTCCGCAAAAGCTCCTCCAGCTTACCAATAATCCGTCCGTAAAAAGGACTTTCATATGCAGAACCTCTGGCAAATGCAGGCGTATTGATCAAAATGCTGATAATTTTAGAGCTTTTATTAGTAAGCGCATTTAATCCCAGCCTGGGAATATAGTTGTTTTCTGCAAGCAGTTTTTCCACTTTTTCTATTGTATTTGCAGAAACACGTGCCGTCTTTTTGTGCAGCACATTAGATACTGTTGTTGTGCTCACCCCTGCCATTTCCGCAATTTCTTTAATCGTAACCATTTTTGTCCGTCCCCTTACTTCTTTCGATAATATGCTACATGAACAACAAGTAATGTCAAGTACCTCACAAGCCAGTGTGCCGTTTCATAAATACCTATATCAATTACGTGGTATAGTTATTTGGAAAGCGTTATGCCAGTAGCATATAAACAATACTCAGTATACTACATATATCTCCAAAATAGCCACATATATCTTGCATAAACCAGAAAGTTTGTGGTAATATTCTCAAAAAATAAATGTTTTACCCGTATATTATCAGCCATTGACTGACATAATTTTCATACAACAGGAGGTAGTAATATGTGCACAGCAGCAACTTACAAAACAAAAGATTTCTATTTCGGCAGAACTCTCGATTACGAATTTTCCTACGGTGACGAAATCACCATCACACCAAGAAACTATCCATTCCATTTCCGCCATTCAGACAAAGTTCTGGACAACCACTATGCCATCATTGGCATGGCTCACGTTGCCGATGATTATCCCCTTTATTATGATGCTATTAACGAAAAAGGACTCGGAATGGCAGGCCTGAACTTCGTCGGAAACGCTGTTTACGCAGAACCCGTATCCGGAAAAGAAAACGTTGCCCAGTTTGAATTTATCCCATGGATTCTCAGCCAGTGTGCCACATTAGAAGAAGCACGCCAGAAACTCTCCGCCATGAACCTCACCAACACCCAGTTCAGCAAAAACTTCCCTTGTGCCCAGCTCCACTGGATCCTTGCAGATGTTTCCGGCTGTATCGTAATCGAATCCATGAAAGACGGCCTTCATATTTACGATAACCCGGTAGGCGTACTGACAAACAACCCGCCATTCCCACAGCAGATGTTCCAGCTAAACAACTACCAGGGACTATCCCCACGCCAGCCACAAAACACCTTTGCCCCAGGCCTGAACCTCCAGTCCTACAGCCGCGGCATGGGTGCCCTCGGCTTGCCGGGAGACCTCTCCTCCGCCTCCCGCTTCGCCAAAGTAGCCTTCACCAAAATGAACTCCAAATCCGGTGAAACCGAGTCAGAAAGCGTCAGCCAGTTCTTCCACATCCTCGGCTCCGTAGACCAGCAGAGAGGCTGCTGCGAAGTAACAGAAGGAAAATACGAAATCACCCTGTACACCTCCTGCTGCAACGCCACCAAAGGAATCTACTACTACACAACCTACGAAAACCACCAGATTTCCGCCGTAAACATGCATCATGAAAATCTCGACACTACTACATTAGTCCGCTATCCAGTTCTTACAGAACAAAATATAAATTTTCAAAACTAACTTATCCCAAAAACGGCTGCCCAGATACCTCCAAGTACCCGGCAGCCGTTTTTCTCATTTTCATTCCCAGCTCTCCTCATAAATCTCCCCATACCCAAAACACCGTAAATCCATCCCACAATCCCCCAACTACCCACTACCGAAAAAAAGCCACCGCAATCCGCGGTGACTTTTTTAACCCAACCTGGCAAATCCGCCAAGTTAGTTTATTCCCACATAAAAAACCTCGCGCTCCTAAAAGAAGCGCAAGGGGTGTCCAGAGGGGACGCTGCTCAAGCGTCCCCTTTGGGAACTTCCCTTTGGGGTTTTCCTTACATTTACCAAAATGTAACCCTATATCTCTTTATGACTCGTAACTCGAAGTCGTGCCATAGCTCTCGACAGCGCCAGCTGATTCATATGATACTCCTGAATACTCTGCTTCTGTCTCAACTGCTCCTCTGCTCTTTCCTTCGCTTCCTGTGCTCTGCGGATATCGATCTCCTCCGGACTCTCTGCTGTCAGGCAGAACAGTTTCGCACGGTTATTGATCATCTCTACAAACCCACTGCTCACAGCCAGAACATGCTTTGTACCATCTGCTTCCTCGAAACGCATTTCCCCAGGAATGATAGCCGCAACGATATTCTCATGCTGTGCCAGAAAAGCCTGCTCGCCGTCAACAGCCGGAATGGTCAGAGTCCTGGCACGTCCTGCAAATGCCAACTTATTACTGGCATAAATCTCAAGACCAAATGTGTCTGCCATATGAAGTCTCCTTATTCAATCCTTGTTTCACTTTTCAACTATCACTTTAGCATTCCTTTTGAACGCTCTGACTTAAACATGATGAAAACCTGAAACTTTACGCCTGACCCATCTCAGCTTTAGCTTTCTCGATAACATCCTCAATTGTACCAACATTGAAGAAAGCATTTTCCGGATACTGATCCATCTCACCATCAACGATTGCCTTGAATCCACGGATGGTTTCTTTCAGAGGAACATATTTACCCTTGATACCTGTGAAGTTCTCAGCTACATGGAATGGCTGGGAAAGGAACTTCTGGATCTTTCTTGCACGGAATACAGTGCTCTTATCTTCTTCAGAAAGCTCTTCCATACCAAGAATAGCGATGATGTCCTGAAGTTCTTTATACTTCTGAAGGATTTCCTGTACTTTACGTGCTACTTCATAATGTTCTTCACCAACAACATCCGGCTCAAGGATACGGGAAGTAGATTCCAGCGGATCAACAGCCGGATAAATACCCTGCTCTACGATCTTTCTGGAAAGAACGGTTGTTGCATCCAGATGAGCGAATGTAGTTGCAGGAGCCGGGTCAGTCAGGTCATCTGCTGGTACATAGACAGCCTGTACAGATGTTACAGAACCATCCTTAGTAGAAGCGATACGTTCCTGAAGTTCACCCATCTCAGTAGCCAGTGTAGGCTGATAACCTACGGCTGAAGGCATACGTCCAAGAAGGGCGGAAACCTCGGAACCGGCCTGTACAAAACGGAAAATATTATCAATGAAAAGAAGCACATCTCTGTGTTCTTCATCTCTGAAGTATTCGGCCATTGTCAGTCCGGTTTCAGCAACACGCATACGGGATCCCGGCGGCTCGTTCATCTGTCCGAACACTAAGGCTGTTTTTTCAAGAACGCCGGACTCCTTCATTTCTGACCATAAATCGTTACCTTCACGGGAACGCTCTCCAACACCTGTGAAAATGGAATATCCGCCATGCTCTGTAGCAATGTTCTGGATCAGCTCCTGGATCAGGACTGTCTTACCAACACCGGCACCACCGAACAGACCGATCTTACCACCTTTTGCATATGGTGCAAGAAGGTCGATAACCTTAATACCTGTTTCCAGGATTTCTACAGCCGGTTTCTGATGTTCGAAATCCGGCGGATCTCTGTGGATGACCCATTTCTGTTCTCCCTCAAGGGAAGGACCATCATCTACTGTATCACCAAGTACGTTAAATAAACGTCCCAGTGTCTTATCACCTACAGGAACCTTAATGCCGCTTCCTGTGGCGATGACTTCTCTGTCTCGCTGTAAGCCTTCGCTTGCGCTCAGCATAATGCAGCGTACCATATTGTTTCCCAGATGATGGGAAACTTCCATTACACATCTTTTACCGTTGTTCTCTACCTCAAGGGCATCCTTGATCTCAGGAAGATTTCCATCTTCAAAAACAACGTCTACAACAGGTCCCATAACCTGTACAATTTTACCTTTGTTCATCGTCGTCACTTCCTTTTTTGTGCTTTTGCACCGCTGACAATCTCAGTGATTTCCTGTGTGATGGCAGCCTGACGCGCACGGTTATACTCAATGGATAACTCCCTGAGCATCTTCTTTGCACTGTCCGTAGAGGACTGCATTGCCATCATTCTGGCATTATTTTCACTGGCATACGCTTCTACAAGACATCCATAGATCAGGCCGGTCAGGTAATTGGGGATCATGGTATTCAGAAGTACATCGGCTGATGGTGACAGCACAATTTCCTCCTGCGGCATGTCCGCAAGCATTGCCTGATTTGGCAGGAACTCTGCTTTCTTCAATGGAAGAAGCTGCATATTCACCGGCTCCATTGCAACTGCACTCTGCATCTCCGTATAGAAAATACGTACTTCGTCCAGTTCTCTGTCCAGGAACGCTCTGACAATCTCCTCTGAGATCAGACGCGCTCTGTGCATGGTCGGTTTCTGTACTGTATATGGAAAGTTCTCTGCGATATCCATATGTTTCTTCGTGAAATACTGACGGCCTACCATACCCAGCACATAAAGCTTGCAGTGCTCATGCTCTGCCATAAACTGTTCTGTTATTTTCTGGATATTATGGTTATAGGCACCTGCCATACCTTTATCACCGGTAACTACGATACAACCGATCTTACGGTCTTCCTCTGCGATTTTATGACGGATACTGAAAAAAGGATGCTCTGTATCCGGCATATGACGCAGGATTCGGGAAATTGCCGCCTGCATATTATAGTAATACGGTTCTGTATCGGACAGGATTCTTTTGGCCTTCTGCATCTTGGATGAAGAAATCATATACATGGCATTGGTGATCTTCATGGTGTCCTGAATGCTTTTCATTCGAGTCTGAATCTCTTTCGTACTGCCCATATCAACACCTACCTGCTCTTATCTGCAAATTCTTCTGCCACTTTCACGATCTTTTCTGCCAGTTCATCCGGAAGCTGTCTCTTCTCCTCGATCTCTCTTCCGATTTCCGGATAAGCACTGTCAAAGTAGTCCAGCATATCTCTCTGATACTTCTTCATCTTCTTAGTTTCCACGTGCATCATTGCCTTGTGTGTTGCCGCACAAAGAGTGATGACCTGTTCATGAAGACTTAACGGGCTTGAAAGCGGCTGTTTCAGAAGTTCCATAAGTCCGCTTCCGTATTTCAGCTGCTGAGTTGTAGCCTCGTCCAGATCAGAACTGAACTGTGTAAAGATTTCCATCTCACGATACTGAGCCAGATCGATACGGACACTTCCTGCTGCTTTCTTCATGGCTTTTGCCTGTGCAGCACCACCAACTCGGGATACGGAAAGACCTACGTTAACCGCCGGACGCATACCGGAGTTAAACAGGTCACTCTCCAGGAAGATCTGACCATCTGTGATGGAAATAACGTTTGTAGGAATATATGCGGAAAGGTCACCTGCCTGTGTCTCAATGATAGGAAGTGCAGTGATAGAACCACCGCCGGCCTTTTCATTCAGACGGCTGGAACGCTCCAGTAATCTGGAATGGAGATAGAATACATCTCCAGGATAAGCCTCACGTCCCGGTGAACGTTCCAGAAGCAATGACAGTGCACGATATGCAACTGCATGCTTGGATAAATCATCATAAACCATTAATACATCTTTTCCCTTGTACATGAAGTACTCAGCAAGTGCAGTACCTGCATAAGGAACAATGTACTGAAGTGGTGCACAGTCACTGGCTGTGGAGGAGAATACTGTTGTATAGTCCATAGCATCATGTTTCTCCAGAGTAGATACAATTTTAGCTACTGTGGAAGCTTTCTGTCCGATTGCAACATAGATACAGATTACATCTTTACCTTTCTGGTTAAGAATGGTATCCAGTGCAACGGAAGTCTTACCTGTCTGTCTGTCACCGATGATCAGCTCACGCTGGCCACGGCCGATCGGGAACATGGAGTCAATGGAAAGAATACCTGTTTCCAGCGGAACTGTTACAGATTTTCTCTCAATGATCCCAGGTGCCGGATTCTCTACTGGACGATACCCGTCTGCCTTGATCTCGCCTTTACCATCGATCGGTGCTCCCAGAGCATTTACAATCCTTCCGATAAAAGCGTCACCTACAGGCACACCTGCCTGTTTCTGGGTTCTTGCCACCTTTGTTCCTTCTTTGATTCCTGTATCTTTACCGAACAGGATACATCCGATGCTGTTTGCACGGATATCCTGAACCATACCTTTCAGACCATTCTCAAAGGTTACAACCTCACCGTACATGGCATGATCGATACCATATACCGTGGCGATACCATCTCCGACGGAGATGACTGTTCCTACTTCCTGGTCCTTGCTGATTTCGTCATAATTCTTTATTTCTTCTTTCAGAATCGAAATGATTTCATCTGGATTCACTGCAGCCAACTTTTATTCACCTCCGTGTCAATTTCTGTCTTAATTTCGTATAACGTCCGCGGAGACTCCAGTCATACTCTTTGTCTCCGGCAGAAAGAATGAAGCCACCGATCAAAGATTTGTCTTCTTTCAGAATAAGAATGACTTCCTTTGCTCCGAATTCCCTGCGAAGGAAATCCTCCATCTTCTCTTTCTGGGCTTCTTCCGGTTTTGTTACATATGTGAGGACAGCTTTCAGGATACCTTTCTGCTTACGGCTGTAATCACCGTACGCTTCCAGAATCTCCTCAATGCTGCTGATTTTCTGATATTTACAGGTTATCTTCAGGAAATTCTTCATCTCCTGTGGGAAAACCCTGTCAATTACATGTTCTTTTTCTTTTAAAGAAACCAGCGGATTCTCAAGGACACCCTTTAACTGCGGGGTACCCTCGAAAATCTTTTCTGTCTCCAAAACAGCTTCTTCCGGGACAGAAAGCTCATATAATGCTTTTGCATAATTAATGCTTGTTTCCGTCATTGGAATCACCTGCCTCTTTTATAAACTGGTCATAAAGGGACAAATCCTGCTGACTGCTGTTTTTCTCTCCCATGATCTTTGAGGCTGCATCCAGCGCAATCTCTGCCACTCTGCTTTCCATAGCTTTCATAGCATTTTCCTGCTCTGTCTTGATATCTGCCTTTGCTTTATTAAGCATTTCACCGACCTGTGTATTTGCATCTTTTACAATACGGTCAGCCTGTACTTTTGCCTCATCCTTCGCCTGGTTTACAATTCGCATGGATTCGTCTTTCGCAGATTTGAGTGCATCTTCATATTTGCCTTTCAGTTCGTATGCCTTCTCTTCAGTTTCTTTGGCACTTGCGAACTGCTGGTCGATCATGTTTTTTCTCTGTTCCATCACGTTAAGGATCGGACCAAACAGAAACTTCTTCATTAAAAGATAAAGAACAATCAGGTTAATAATTGTAAAGACCAGGTTGATGTTAATCTCGATCACCTGTCCCACCTGCCTTTCGTATGTATTCTTTATCCATTAATTAGCCAAGCATGATAACGATCAGAAGACCGATAACGAAACCGTAAATAGCTGTTGCCTCGGCAAGGGCGCATCCTAAAAGAAGTGCTTTACTGATCTTGCTTTCTGCTTCTGGCTGTCTTGCGATTGCTTCAACTGCTTTGGATGTTGCCATACCAATACCAATACCTGCTCCGATACCTGTCATAACTGCGATTGCTGCTCCAATTGCTACTAACATAACTTTTTCCTCCTGTTGTTTAACTGAAATAAACTAAATATTACAAATCTTTCTTCACAATATGCTATCCTGTCGATATTCCGATGAGATCATTTGATGCCTGTGCAACAGATGTCTGTACCAACGGTTGTTTATGACCGTTATGACCCACCGGATTATCCGGACAGCATTTAAGCGCTGTTCATAACTGCTGTCTTATCCCTTATGTCCCGCGTCTCAGGTCTTATATAGATGTCATATTCCTGTATGAACAGTAATCTTTTTTATTCAATAGCTTCCTTAATAAATAAAGAAGTTAAGAATACAAATACATACGCCTGAATGAATCCGTCAAAGAAATCAAAATACAGGCTGAATGGGATAGGAAGAATTGCCGGGCATATAAACTCAAGAAGTTTCATAACCACATAGCTTCCTAACACATTACCAAAAAGTCGCATACAAAGTGATGTCGGACGAATGGCGATCTCCAGAATATTGATCGGCAGCATGACCGGAGACGGTTCTGCGAAGCTTTTGAGAAAGCCTTTCAGACCTTTCTTATGAAATCCTGCATACTCGATCAGGAAAATACTGATAATGGCCAGTCCAATCGTACAGTTTAAATCCTTTGTAGGCGGTACAAATCCAAACACACCGAAAATGTTTGCAATTCCAATGTAAATGACAACTGTCATCAGATAGGGAATATACATTTTTCCCTCTTCTCCAAGGATATCCTCAAAGAAGTTATGAAGAAAACCTACTCCTGCTTCCAATAAAAGCTGTTTCTTACCAGGGTTTTCCACACTCAGGTTTCTTACGAGCACCAATGACAAAATTAAAAGCACTGCCATGATCACCCATGTCACTGCTACTGATTCTGCGATCGGTATTCCTCCAAACACAGGTATGGTAAAAACTGTCTTACATTGAAGTTCTTCCATTAACGTGCTTGCTAAATTACCCGTTTCTTTTCCCTCCTTTTCTATTTCGAATCCCTCTGATTTCTTTTCACTTCTTCCATTTTGAGGTCCGTCTTTGTTGTTTCTGTTCTTATCGGAAAGCCTGAAAAGTATCTTTTTATCCGGTAGAAATTTTATTTAATCCACATCCGCTAAGGATTGGGATTCATCCGGATAATCATATTTAAAATTTATAATTTGTTTATAAATTCTTTAAGAGATTCAAGATTTTGAGTTTATTATATTCGAATCTATTAAAAAGTCAACAATCATTTTGACCATTTCCGACAAAAATAGTTCTGTTTTTTGTACATTCTATCCAGTTATTTTTGATTAAAAATCTATTTTCACAGTTTTCCCAAGGCATTTTCACGAAAAAACGGCATTTTTCATTGACCGAACTGTAAGCTGATGATATTATTTTATATAGTTTTTATATAAATTTTATATTCCCAAACTTACCAATCTATATATTGGTAATACCATTTTAAGACATACTATACAGGAGAAAATTTTTATGCAGATCATTTGTCTCGGAGACAGCATCACGGACTGTAATCATTTATTCGAAGATTTCCCTCTGGGAAACGGATATGTACAGATGCTTTCTGAAATGTTTCAGAAACATACTATAAATATATCTGATACAATGCAATTCAAAAATTACGGCATTGATGGATTCACTGTAGCAAGAGTTCTGGAAAATATCAGACTGCAAAGAATTCCCCTGCACCGCTCTCCAATTATCACACTTTTGATTGGTGTCAATGATATCGGTCTGATGATGAACACTGACCGCACCGAGTTCCAGAAAAAGCAAATGATGCAGGACTTTGTTGCACATTATAAAGAATTACTAAAACTGCTTACCAGAGATGCCAGACAGGTGATTCTCATGGAACCATTTATCTTTCCTCACCCCGAAGAATATCAGACATGGATTCCTTACGTCCGAACCATGTCCACTCATATCCGACAGCTCTCCGAAAAGTTCAATCTGCCTTTTCTGCCATTACATGATTACTTTAATAATGAAGCAATTCAAAAGGGATTTGACCAGATTACTACTGATGGCATTCACCTTACTCGATATGGACACGAATTACTTGCTACTCTGTTGTATGAAGTAATAATAAAAGAGTTCCACTGACCATTTAACCAAATCAAGTAAGTCCCCTGCTTCAATTGCGAAGAGCAATAAGCAGTGGGTGGGGACTTGCTTGTATCAGAAGGGGTACAAGCCCCTTCTGATAAACTGCGAAGCAGTTATTTGGTTATGAGCAAGTAGCGAAAGCGGATTGCGAATATCCGATTGACTTTCGATGATCATATGACACTCTCTTCTATTCATAACAATTTCAAAACTGTTTTTTTCATCTACCTTTAATCCTTTTGAAATCATAGATCTTCATGCCAAACAACCTTGCACATTTTTTTCAAACTCTGTATAATTCAAAAAAGACACTTCAGTATATAAGTATCTTATCGAAAGGAGTCTTCCTTATTATATGGAAACTACAATTAAGCAAATCGAAGATATGTCCCTGAATGCCTGGCCTTCTCACAAGATGGAACTGTATGATGGCTGGATTCTGAGATTTTCCTATTTTTATACACACAGAACCAACAGCGTAGAGCAGTTTGGAAATTCCACTCTCACATGGAGAGAAAAAATCCCTTACTGCGAAAGCGTCTACAAACGCCTGGGAACTCCTGCTGTTTTTAAAATCAGCCCCCTTGTTTCCCCGGACTTTGATTATGTCCTGGAGAACCGCGGATATGCAATCCAACATACAACAAACGTCATGGCAATGAGTTTGAAAACAGCACATCTGGAGGCACCATATCCTGACGTGACTTTCTGCGATAACATTCCTTCCGAATGGATTGAAAGTCTGTTCCGTTTAAAGAATACCACAAATCCGATTCATCGAAAGGTCGTTCCATCCATGTATCAGGCCATCCTGAAAGAAACGATCTGCGCTTCCATCCGTATAGACGGACAGATTATTGCAACCGGACTTGGAATTCTGGATCGTGATTATATAGGTATCTACGCTATCCACGTCAAAGAAGAATATCGCAAGCATGGCTATGCACGCCAGATCTGCACCGGACTTCTGAAAGAGGGGATGAAAAAAGGTGCACAGAATGCTTACCTTCAGGTCGTTGAAGGAAATGATAATGCCCGGGCACTTTATAAATCACTCGGATTTCACCAGCTTTATACCTACTGGTTCCGCGTGCAGCCGGATGAAAATGGGAATTTCCCACCTGAGAAATAAATGAAAGTACAAAAATAAATCCGATGATATTCTCAAATCAAAGAAGCCCACTATAAAGCAGTTTCATTTATCTGCTCCACAGCGGGCTTCTTTATCTTCACTTTTTTCTTTTTCGGGGAATCGATTGATATGTAATTAACATAGTTCGCGCATGCTATGTTATCTTATCAGTCCATTATTCAAGTCTTATTCTGTTACCGTTTTTCTGATTTCAACAGATCCATCATTTTTTTCTGAATTCTGGCTCTCTGCCTTCACCTTATTTATACGGTTTTCTTCTTCAATACTGCCGGTGCCGCATTACCAACAACCATTGCTGTCAGCGGGCTGAAGTACAGCAGGCAGGTCAGTACACAGTAGATCGGAATCATAATTGCAAACTGTACCAGTCTTCCCGGCATGATCGCATAGAAGTTGTAACCAAGCATGATTACAAGACCAGCTGTTGTAAATACCAGAGAACTGAGAATTGCAGTCACCACGATAGATACACAGATACCAACTGTTTTTCCGGTTTTCTTTCTGTTTGCAAACAATGGTTTCGCAAGAGCAGGAAGAACACCCCAGAGGATTGCCGCAACTGTAATAAACGGGTTTACCGCATAACCTTTCATGAAGCATCCGATAATATCTGCACATAATCCACAGACACCACCTGCTACCGGGCCCAGCCACAGACCAGCAAGGATTGTACATACACTTCCCACAGAAATACGATACGCACCAAGATCAATGACCAGAACTCGTGTGAGTACCAGATGCATGGCGATCAGAAGAGCCATGAACACCAATGTTTTTACGTTCCAATATTGTTTTTTCTGCATAATAAAAACACCTCCATAATGTGTTTAAAAAAATAGAGTAGTTACATAAATAATAATCCCTCCACATTATGAGATGTCCTCACATGTAGCAACGGGTGCGGAAATTATATCGTAAGCAGCTCGCTTTTCTGCTTTTCGTTTCACGGCGACTCCCCAGCCTGTGAACACTTGACGCATAAAATCCTACTTCGCTATTATTTATTTATCGAAATTATAACACAATTCATAAAAATTACAATATATTTTCCGTTATTATTTTCACAAATTTGAATGCTGCTTTTTGTTCATTCTATACGAATAATCTGCTTTTTTACTTGAGAGTATTGCTGCAAACACTCATAAGTCTATGAATAAAACAGCCGCATATACTAATACTATAACATTATGCAGCAGTCCGGCATCTTCAGCAATGAGAAATTACATGAATACAGATATTCCGTCCCGGTCTGCTATAATCATGGAGGTAAAAAAATGTCAGAAATATGCAAAAATAACTGCCAAAATCCTTATAATATATGTTATGATAATTACTTGAATACCAACGCCTGTACGGAATGTACCGGCCTGATATGCACTCCTGCCAAAGACAATGACGAATGGGAAAGCTACCGGAAAATTTTTGATTTTATCCCTGAACCACCAGAAGACGGTATCCCTCTCTGTAAATAATTATTGCATACGGCAGGAATCATGTTCAAACGAATGATTTATCGGAGGTCCTGTCTATATTATGAAAAAACTGCTTGCTGCATGTGTCTGTGCCGGTCTTAGCTTCTCTATTGCCGGATGCAGCCCTGGAACTGTACTGGAACAATTTACATCTACCGGAGATACATCCGTCCGGGAACTCACTTCTTCATCTGATACCACAACTACAACCGAAGCCAAAGACCGCGTTTATATGGATGAGCTCTCCGGCACCTTGCAGGATTTTTCCGGAAGTCAGCTCATCCTGAATACAGACAGTGCCTCTTATGTATTTAATGTTTCTAATGCCACATTGGAATGTAAGGGCGGAATGATCACCGGTGACGAGATCAGTATTATTTATGAGGGGCAGCTCTCCGGTACAGATACCAGCAGCGTGCATGTTCTCAAAGTCGTAGATGAATATCACAAAAAAAACAAACTAAAGAAAAGAACTGCTCATGGACAGGTTATCTCCCTGACCTCCAATACAATTACCATAAAATCAAAAAAGGGTAAAACTGCTACCTACCCGATTACCGGAACTGAGCAATATTATCAAAACGGAATCAAGGTCGGAAACTGGGTTTACCTGACATTCAAAGGTAAATTTCCAGACACTTCCGATGACGCTTCCGCATCCCTGAATGCAAGTCATCTGAAAGTACTCAGTATCTCCGATCTGGAAAACTTGCAGATTCCTGATCCGACACCAACTCCGGCTCCAAATGTCACATTAACTCCTGAACAGATTGCCAATACCGAAAAACAATTTCTGGCAACTATACAGGGAGTAAATGCAAACATCCTCCAGATTCTTCCAGCCGGAAGTGATACTACCTTCAATCTTGATATGTCCGCAATACCAGCTTACTTCAAAGGCGGGATTGCACCTGGCTCTCACGTAAATGTTACCTATATCGGGGACTTGCAGACCAATCCTTTTGAAGCAGTCCGTATCATTGCCGTAACCGGTGAGGATCCTGATACCATTGACAATAAACATATTTCCTTTACCGCATCCGGTACGATCATTGGCAGCACCGCCAATACAATCACTTTACAGACGGACGATGGAGCTGTAGATACCTTCCGCATCGAAAATGCTGAAAACCTTACCGAGGGAGGCATGGAATACGGAGATTATGTCCGCATTACTTTCCATCCTTCCAGGTCAAAATCTTCCAATATTTATACTGCTGTCAAAGTACAAGATTCGTAAAAAATAAAACCGTAGCAAATACTCTCAGTTAAATTCTGAAAATACTTGCTACGGTCTATTTTATTCTATCTACAAAATTTCTTTCGGATTTCCATTTCGCCTTCCATCAGCCATTGATAAGCCTTTTCTTCATTTCCCAGAATCTGCACAAATGCCTGCATTTCATCCTGAATCCCCTGTCCATGAAGAACTCGGTAAGCTCCTGCATCACTTCCCGGCGCCACCTTCACACCAAGCCTAAATGCTTTTCTCACATTTTCCTCTGCTGTCTCAATAATTGGTTTTAAAGTCTCATCCGCATACCGCCCGTCACCCAGAAGGTTTCGCACAGTAACCAGAGTAGGCACCCACACAGTATGGCTCTCAGATAACATGGTAAGACTTTCTTCATTCATATAATTCCCATGCTCCAGACTGTCCACGCCAGCCTCCACTGCTGCCTGCACACCGTAAGTTCCATTGGTGTGAGACATCACAGCCATACCTTCCTCATGCGCAATATGTACCATTTCCTTTACTTCCGTCGCATCCAACGGTGTTCCGGTAATTGCTCCATGTGCATTAAAATCCAGCAGTCCTGTCGTCATGATCTTAATAAAATCCGCACTCTGCTCTTTCGCTTCCAGCACACGTTTATAAAATTCCGGCATCGTAGAAAAGCTTTTCCCGACAATTGAACCATAATGCCCCTCTTTATGAATAGCAAACACAGGCGTCCGATAATCAATGCCATACTCTGGTGCAAGTTCCTTCGCCCGCGCTGAAACTCCCAATGCATCTCCGCCATCACGCACAAAGATAATCCCTCTGTCCTGATATATTTTCAAATGTTCCCTTATCACATTGTCATCCGGTCCATTCCTATGCAGATCAATCGCATGGCGGTAATTCACACCGTCCATAATTATATGCGCATGACATTCTCCAAACATTTCTTCTGTTCCTCTGCTTTCATTCGTTTCGCTACTTCCATCCATTTTTCTTTTTAATAGCCAGACTCATTTGTCATCAAAATTAACCTTCACTCAATATAACTCTATCGTTAATGCTCCCAATAGTTAAAACAAAACGTTTTACAACACATTGAATAAGCAGATATTTTCTATGACTTGTTTATTTCTCAAAAAAACCACGAATTTCCTTCTCTGTTGCCTGCACAGATCCCTGCACAAAGAATGGCTTGCCGCCGCCTCTGCCATTTAATGCAGCATTCATCTCCTTTGTATACTGGCGCAGATCTCCGTCAATCTCGCCCATAGCATACTTGTAGCTTCCATCCTCATTTCTGGAAAATACCGCACAGCATCCCTGACAGGTATTCATCACCGCATCTGCAAGCTTACGAACAGAATCTGCCTCCAGCCCTTCTTTAAAAATCAAGACACTTCCTGCGCCTTCCCACTTCTTCGCCTCTGCCTGGAACATATCCTCCTCCATACGGGCAACCTGTCCCTTCAGGCGGAAGTTCTCATCCTGCAGACGCTGTACCGCATCTGCTGTTCTGTCCATCTTTGCAGAAAGCTTCATGGAAATCTGATGATTCTGCTCATTCACCATATTCAGATAATTCAGAACACGTTTACCGCAGATCATCTCCATACGAATACCATCATGGAATTTCACTACAGACAGAAGCTTCACCATTCCGATCTCACCTGTATGAGTCACATGAGTTCCACAGCACGCACAGACATCCACTCCCGGAAAATCTACAATACGAACCTGACCTGTCAGCTCCTTCTTGCTTCTGTAATCCAGAGTCTTCAATTCTTCCGCAGTTGGATAAGTAATCACAACTTCCTTATCCTCCCACACTTTCTCATTCACTTCTCTCTCAATCTCCGCAAGCTGCGCTTCATCCAGCATCCCATTCAGATCCACTGTGATTACATCACTCCCCATATGAAATCCCACATTATCATAACCATACTTCGCATGGATAACACCACTCACCATATGCTCTCCGGAATGTTGCTGCATCAAATCAAACCGACGCTCCCAGTCAATCTTACCCTCAACCTTCGCGCCCACTTCCAACGCCTGCTCCGTATAATGAAGCAGCTCGCCATCCTTCTCATGAACCTCCGTCACCTTCACATCTCCCAGAGTTCCCACATCACTCGGCTGGCCGCCACCCTCCGGGTAAAAAGCACTCTCATCCAGAATCACAACAAACCCATTCTTACGCTCCCTACACTCCAGAACGGTCGCGGTAAATTCCTTCTTATATACATCTTCATAATATAAACGTCTTGTCTCTGTCATAACTGCTGTCTCTCCTTTGCCAATCTTCAAACTTACAATTCCCATACTTACGTTGCACCATCTATATTTCACTGCCCTCAAGTATAAAACAAAAAATCATCCTTATCAAGTCCACGTCCACCCTCTACACCATATTCCCCCTCACCTCATCGCAAAACAAAAAGCTCCAAAACTGTTATATCCAGTACCCAGCGCAGAAAAATAGTTTGTTTTGGGTGCATTTGCAGGATGCTTAGATATTCTTAGTTATCAAAAAACTGCGTTATGAGAAATCAGAGACACTGTTTGAGCGAAGCGAGTTTGGCTCTGATTTCTCATGGTTTTAGCAGCTTTTTGATGACTTAGAATATCTTAGCGTCCGAAACCGCACCCAAAACAAACTATTTTTCTGCGCGTCCCTTATCAAAAGATTTTTTTATATTCCTCAATATCTGAATCCATTCCCCCCTCTCCCGCGTTATAATTAAATGAACAGGGAAAAGGAGACAGTAATGATCACAGAAAAGCAATATCTGGAATATCTTATCAAACAATACCAGAACTTAATATATTCGATCTGCCTGAAATCCGTCGGCAATCCATTCGACGCCGAGGATCTGACTCAGGAAGTATTTCTGTCTGCCTACAAAAACCTTTCCCGTTTCGATGGAACATACGAAAAAGCCTGGCTAAGCAAGATTGCTGTCCGAAAGTGTCTGGATTATCTGAAGGCAGCCGGACGGCGAAGTATTCCAACAGAAGACACCTACTTTTCCCAGATTCCGGACAGGCAATCCTCTCCCGAAGATGAATATATGAAAACTGCATCCAATACTCACGTAGAGGCATTGTGTATGCAGTTGAAAAGTCCTTACAAAGAAGTCGCTTACGCACATTTCTGCAGGGAAATGTCAGTACCTGAGATTGCACAGCAGACAGGGAAAAATCCGAAAACAGTTCAGACACAGCTCTATCGCGCGAGGGCAATGCTGAAAAAAATGCTTGAAAGGGGTGATTAGATGCATATTAATAAGAAGGGTTTAATAGAATTTGATAACGGAAATATGAACACACAGGAGGTCATTGAGTTTCTGTCACATCTTGATCACTGCGATTTCTGTCTGGATCAGATGATGGAACAGGAAGACAACAGTACGGATACTGCTCCCTCCTATCTGATGGAACAGATTTTGGACAAAGCAGACTCTGGTGAAGTGCAGCTTGCCCGGGCAGCAAATAAAGCATCGCGCAAAATCCAGCTGCTTCATTACAGTCTTCAGACTGCTGCAGGTGTGATGGTTGCCCTGTTGCTTTTATTCAGTATCCCAAATCTGGATTTCACTTCCTTACATCAGGATACTTCCTCTCAGACAGACAGAATATTGCCCGAACATGAAAACGGCAGGCTCTACCAGTTCACCAGAGAACTCGGACAGAACATTGGTGATGGCACCAGTTCTTTTATAAAATATGTCAGTGATTTTTCCAGCAAATTAATGAATGGAGGCAAATAAAAGTATGCAAAAACAAAAACGTGGATTCTGGCTTTTTATCTTCTCCCTGATTCCAGGCGCAGGAGAAATGTACATGGGATTCAAAAAACAGGGAATCAGTATTATGTTCTTATTCTGGGGTGTCTTTGCGATCGGAGCCTGTACCGGAATGGACTGGCTGGTGTTCCTGATCCCGATCATCTGGTTCTACAGTTTCTTTAATGTGCACAATCTGAAATCTCTTTCCGAGGAAGAATTTTACTCCATAGAAGATTCCTATGTCCTTCATATGGATGAACTGGCAGGAGATATCAGTTCTCTGCTTAAACATCACGGAAAGATAACTGCGATTCTGCTGATTTTCCTTGGTGCTTCTATTCTGTGGAACACTCTGGTAGATTTCCTCTATATGATCTTACCCGGATATCTGGCTGATGTTATCGGCAGATTCACATATCATCTGCCACAGCTTGTGATTGCAGCTGCTATCATTTTTGCAGGAATTTATATTCTCACCCGCAAGAAGGATGCACTGGATGAAGAACAGCCTGACAGCTTCACTGAGGAAGAACATTACTGGACACCTTATCGTCCGTATCAGCAGAGTGTTCCGAATATGTCAACTGACGCAGAGAAAAATACCACAGACATCATAAATCCTGACTGCTGTACAGATACCGATATCACGGATACCGCAAACAACAAAAGCCCGGTATCTCTGAAAAAAGATTCTGTTGCCGGGGTGTCTCAGGAGGATGCTTCATCACAAACAACAAATTCTGAATCATGACTCAAAATGGGATTGTCACATCAAGGAATCTACCTTCATGTAACAATCCCATTCTTATTATTCTCACATGGATACCGAAACTTCTCCAAAGGACAATATTGTCTCCTGCCCGTCCTCTTCCCGTACTTTCAGCCGTCCGTCCCTGCATATCTCCAATGCAAATGCCTGTCTGGAAGAGTTCCCGTCTGTGATTGTGATCTGATGTCCCAGGATCATGTTATGTTCCACATAATCCGGAGATAGTTTCAGATCTGCTGTTTCTTTTCGCAGCTCGTTCACGATCGTTGCAGTCAGTTTATTACGGTCAGTCTGTTCTGCATCTTCTTTTGTCTCATAAAGAGCTCCCGCTATATTTCTTAATTCCCCAGGCAGATTCTCCTGGTCCAGATAAAGGTTCAATCCCATGCCAACTACCACAAACTCAATATTTCCACTCTCAAAATCTGTGACAGCCTCTGTGAGTATTCCACAGACCTTCTTTCCTTTATAAAACAGATCATTAACCCATTTAATATCAAGCTGGATTCCACAGATCTGGGCAACTGCTCTGTAGACTGCCACTGCTGCCGCAGTTGTGATCAGCAGACTGTCATGTATGGTTCCCTGCGGCTTCAGGATCACGCTCATATAAAGACCTGCATCTGCAGGGGAATAGAATTCCCGTCCTCTGCGTCCCCTGCCTGCAGTCTGACTTCTGGCAATGACAAATGCCCCGTGTCCGGTCTCTCCCATCATGGCTTCTTTCTTGGCTGTCTGGTTTGTAGATTCCAGTTTATCATAAATATCTATTTTAACTTTCGGATCATCCAGAAACAGACGGATTCCCTCCTGTGACAGACGGTTTGTATCCTTTGCAAGCATATATCCCTTATTAGGACCTGCCTCAATACGATATCCGTCTTCCCGAAGAGATTTCACTGCCTTCCACACTGCTGCTCTGGTACATCCCAGTTCTCCGGCAATACGCTCTCCCGATAATACCTCACCCTTATTCTTCTCTAACATTTCCAAAAGACTTGATTTTACGGTCATCTTTACCCCTTTTACACTAGTTATAATATATCAATCATACCATCTTGAAAGTCTTTTGTCTAATGATTACATTAATTATCCGTCAGTAACGCCACCACTCCCGCATATAACACCATAAACCCCATAAATAAAGCAATCATATCCGTAGAATGAAAATCAATATTAAAAATCATTCCACCTGCAATGATCAATTCTGCTGTCACGATCAGTCCCAGAATAACGGCCATTGTTTTAGAAAGTTTACGGTTTGCTTTTTTTCTTCTCATTCCCTGTGTGGTATTTGCTGTATTTGTCATAATCCGTCTCCTCCTTGATTATATCGAACATATTTTCCGAACGTATATTCTGTTTTGTTATATGATACCACACCCTGTTCGAAAATGGAAGAGTTTTTTCGAACATTTGTTTTGTTTATTCTGCAAAATCTATTCTAAAATATTTAAGATATGCTTTATACCTGTCCTGTGCAGTAAGGCACGTATCTGTCAGATAACCTTTTTCAATATTCCACTCTTTCAGTCCACGATAATAAAACATCTTCAGATCATCTTCAATAATGAATGGAACAATATTATATTTCAGGCATTCTTTAAACATAATCAGTCTGCCTACGCGACCGTTTCCATCCTGAAATGGATGAATCCGTTCAAATTTTACATGAAATTCCAGAATATCTTCAAATGTCTTTCTTTTTTTACCGTTATATTCCATCAAAAAAGATTTCATTTTTTCGGAAACTTCTTCCGGACTCGCCGTTTCCATACCCCCAACTTCATTTGGAAATTTTTTATAGTCCCCAACCGTAAACCAATCTTTTCTGGAATCGCTGGTACCATTTTTCAAAATCAAATGTAGTTCCTTAATAAACTTCTCTGTCAATGTAGATTTTGCATTGTCAATGATCAAGTCAATACAGCGAAAATGATTTGCTGTTTCAATAACATCATCTACATTAAGAACTTCATTTTCTATACCAATCGTATTTGTTTCAAAAATATATCTTGTCTGATCATGAGTCAGACGACTGCCCTCGATATGGTTAGAATTATATGTCAGATCAATTTGCGTCTTATGATAAATACCACCGGAATATCTGTTTTTCTTTTCTTCCTGTAGAATTTCCAGCAAAGTTTTCGGTACTTCTTTTTTTCTGTTAATACGCCCCGGCTTCTGTGCATCTTCCGGAATTTCCCATGTTTTTCCATTGAGTCTTGCTTCATCTACACGACCTTGCGTACAGTAATTTCTTACACTTCGCTCTGAAATATTCCATTTCTTTGCAACTTCTTTTACTAAAAGATATCTCATAAGATTATTCACTCCCTTTTACAGTTTCTACTATGCTACTACTTATTATAACACATTATCGGCAATAAATTCTGTTTTTGCAGTTTCTATGTTTTACTTTTTTTGCCGATAATAAATGACCTTTCTTCCGTCACAATTTCATAATTTCATCCGACTGATTTTATTTGCAGGCAAAAAGAAGACTACCATGCTGATTTTGTCTGCATGATAATCTTCTTTATTTTTCTACATACTTATTTTACATAAACTGTGCAAACACAGATGCTCCTACAACTGTAAGCAAACCTGCAACCGCAATAGCAAGGCTGCTCATGGCACCTTCTATCTCGCCAAGTTCCATTGCCTTTGCAGTACCAATGGCATGTGAGGAAGTTCCAAGCGCAAGTCCTTTGGCAATTGGTTCTTCGATATGTGCCAGTTTGATCACTGTCTCTGCGACCATATTTCCAAGAACACCTGTAATGATGATAACTGCAACTGTAATTGTCACGATACCACCCAGTTCCTCTGAAACACCCATTCCGATTGCAGTAGTAATAGACTTCGGAAGAAGTGTCACATACTGCTCATGGCTCAGTCTGAACAGCCTTGCAAGAATCAGCACGCTGACCAGGCTGGCAAGTACACCGGAAACAATCCCAATGACAACAGCTTTCAGGTTCTTTTTCAGAAGTTCCATCTGCTGATACAGCGGAACTGCCAGGCAGACCGTCGCAGGTGTGAGCAGATAGCTGATATACTGACCGCTCTGATTATAAGTATCATAATCTATATGCAATAAGCAAAGTACTGCGATCACTGCGATGATCGAAATCAAAAGTGGATTAAAAATCGCCATCTTAAATTTTCTTTTTAAAAGAAGTCCCACCTCATATGCAATCAGGCTGAGCGCCGCGCCAAAAAATATTGAGTTACTCATAAAGTTTGTCATGATTTCTTCTGTCCTTTCTTTCTGTCCATACGAATAACTGCCTGAGTGACACGTCCTGTCACAATCATTACCACAACTGTGGTGATCGCAACGATTAAAATGATTGGCACACATACAGGTTTTAATACTCCCCAGGCTGTCAGAAGTCCGACACCTGCCGGAATAAACATAACCGGCATGGTCTCTATGAGAAATTCAGCTGCTTCTTTTACCTGATCTAATTTGATAATATGAGTTAACAATGCGATCAGCATGATCACCAGTCCATACACACTTGCCGGTACAGGAAGCGGGATTAGAACATGTAATGCCTCTCCCATTGCGGATATCAGTAAAATAATCCAGAATTGTCTTACGTATTTCATTTTCAGTCTCCTCTAATTTCGTTCTTGCTGATGTAGCATGGACGATTTCTCCGTCCACTCCACTTTGCAGAACATTCATCACCACTGTTTCTGGTACAAGTACATCATTTTTGAATAACCGTACCTGATTCTACGGCACTGAACATCCCAAAAGTTACTGAACTGCCACAGGTTTCATCAGTTCGTTTACCTTATCTTCATACTCCTGTGTTTCCTCCAGAGATGTCCTTCCGGTTCTCTGAATTTTCGTCACACCCGGGTACTGTCCCGGAAAAGATTCCAGCATGATCCCATCGCCGTATATTTTTACTTTATCCCCATTTTCCAATACATCATCAGAAATTAATTTTCCCTTTTTATTGTAAATACCTTCTGCCGGTACTTTTGCATCGAAGATCGTACCATTGTTCAGATCTACAAAAAGTCCGGTTTTCAGAAATTCTCCTGTCTCGATATAGATTGCGGATATCGCGTTTGCTTCCTGCTCCTGCTCTTCCTCTTTTACGATCTGTGCCTGCTTTCCGACCATATTCCAGAAAGCCCCTCCCATCACTGCGAAGATGGCAATCAGAACAACCATACCAATAATGAACTTCCAATCTCGTTCTTTCTTTTCTTTCAAATATTCAACTCCTTTATATTGGTCTAACCAATTACGATTTGTTACGTTTTCTAATTATAACGTATCCTCTGTAAATTGCAAGGCTGATTCCGCTTAAAATCCCTTTGTTTAGCATTATATATGGAAATGTTTTGTAAAAAGTACAAAAAAGTTCCCACAGATTTTTTTATTTTCTGCAGAAACCTTTTTCATAATCTTATCCGCTGTCACAGACATTATCCAAACTTACAAGCTTTTCACATATTTAATAAATTTCTCCACCCTGACGTTTGCAGTATTCATAGAAGCTTTCATTTGCTTCCGGAAACTGTTTTATCCCGGCTGAGATTAATCTCCTGATTGACTGCTACACAGTGAAATTTTCCGGAACTGTCTTTTCCAAAAAGCTGGCAGCAACAACAGAACTCTGAATTTGAATCAGACACTCTCTTTCAAATTACACAGTAGTGATCAGTGCCTCCATATCACCTTCCAGCTCATACTCACCGGAACCTGCTGTGATAAAGATACTGTCACCTTTCTTCACTTCCATGGTCTCGCCACTTGCAGTAACCTTACCTGCCCCGCTCATAACCAGTACACTTACAAAGGAAGTTCCGTCTGCTTCCCCTGTCAGTTTCTTTCTTCTCAGGCCATCCAGAACCACTTTATCTACTGTGAAATATTCGCAGGATGCAACATGCGGTCCGAAATCTCTGTTCTTAGCTGCCGGCTCACGTTTGGTTACCTGAAGAGCTTTCTCTACATGAAGTTCTCTTTCTTTTCCGTCCGGTCCCTTGCGTCCGTAATCGTAAACACGATAAGTAACATTGGAATTCTGCTGAATCTCAGCGATCAGGCTTCCCTCTCCGATTGCATGAATGGTGCCCGGATCAATGAAAAGTACATCACCCTTATGAATCATAACTTTGTTCAGGACTTCCGGTAAAGTGTGATTGCGGATACGTTCTTCGAACTCTTCCTCAGAAACTTCTCTTGCAAATCCGTAGAAAAGACTTGCACCTTCTTCAGCATCCATAACATACCACATTTCCGTCTTACCATACTGTCCTTCATTCTTCAGCGCGTATGTATTGTCAGGATGTACCTGAATAGACAAATCTTTCTTCGCATCAATAAATTTGATCAGAACCGGGAACTGCCCAAAAGACTGGCAGTCTGTTCCCAGAATCTCTTTGCCATTCTCATCAATATACTGCTGAAGAGTTTTTCCTGCACTCTCCCCATTTACGATATAACTTGGTCCGTCCGGATGACAGGAAAGTTCCCAAGACTCTGCCAGAGGATCTTTGTCATATTCAATTCCAAACTCTGTTCTTAATCTTGTGCCGCCCCAGAGATAATCTTTGCAGCTTGGTTTTAATTTCAAAATTGCCATTTGAAAAATCCCTCCATTTATTTTCAGGCACGCCTGAGAGGTTCTCCTGCGTGCCCTTTTTCCTTTATTATCTATCCATTATTTTACCTAAACCAAATAGATATTTCAATATTATTTCTGTAATTAAATCTAATATTCCAGGTTGCTGCTGTATGTTATCAATAACTGAACAACTATCCAATTTACATCTTGCTCATAGCCTGTTCTGAGTAATACTGAATCCAGACAATTACAGTTCTACAACCGCCTTGGATAATGCTTCCAGTTTCTCTGTCGCATCCTGTGCATCTGCGCCTTTTACGCCTGCATAATATTTAATCTTCGGCTCTGTTCCGGAAGGTCTTACGCAGAACCATGCGCCATCTTCCAGCTCAAAGTACAGAACATTGGATTCCGGAAGTGACAGTACAGAAGTCTCTCCTGTTGCGATATCTGTGTCTACTTCCTTCGCAAGTTTCAGAGCCAGTGTAAATGCATTCTTATCTTCCGGATTCGGATAGCTTACTGTCGGGAAATCTCCGTCAGGAAGTTCCTGCTCTTTGATGGCTTCCGGGCGGAGAACCAGTTTCTTAAGAGCTTCCATATATTTATCATCGATCTCTTCACCGATCACTTCGTAAAGACCTGCTGCCTTTGCATCTTCCCCGGACATTGTCTTCACCTGAGCAAAATCTGTGATTGCCTGAACTTCTGTGATGATCTTTTGTCCTTAGGAGCTGTGATCTGTGCGCCGTCCTCCCAGTAAACTTTGTATCCGTTATACTGTGGTGGATTGTGGCTTGCAGTTACAACCACACCAGCTGTGCAGCCTAACTCACGAAGTGCAAATGAAAGCATCGGAGTCGGACGCAGAGATGGGAAAATGTATGCCTTGATTCCGTTCGCAGCCATACAAAGAGCTGTCTCTTTGGCAAATTCCGGTGACATATGTCTGGAATCAAATGCGATGGCAACACCCTTAGCCTGAGCATTCTCTTTGATGATAAAGTTTGCCAGTCCCTGAGTTGCTTTTCTTACTGTATAAATGTTCATACGGTTTGTACCGGCACCGAGAATTCCTCTGAGTCCGCCTGTACCAAACTCAAGATCTTTGTAGAAGCGTTCTTTGATCTCCTGTGGATCATCTGCGATGGCTTTTAACTCAGCTCGTGTGTCTGTGTCAAAATACTCATCTTCGCACCAACGCTGGTATGTATTGTTCATAATCAGCTCGCAGCGCTGTTTTACACAGTCAGGAGAACGATGCGGATCTCTTGGTGTGTTGAACAGATAATCTTCCAGTTTATCAATTGTAGTTGTCGCTACGTGCATTCTTGTATCACAGGATGCATAGTAGATATAAACATCTCCGTTATCTTTTGCAATTGCACCGTTTGTAAATACTACGTTAGAAACATCTCCGACTCTCTCTTTTCCAAGCGGAACAAGAAATACACCGGATGGCTCAGCGATCACTTTGGACGGATCATTTAAATCTGTTCCGAATACATAGAGAACATAACGAAGTCCTGCTGCTGTATTTCTTACACCGTGAGCAATATTGATCCAGCATTTCTTACCTCTGATCGGCACTGCACCTGCACCGTTCTTGGACTCTGTCAGAGGATGATAAATTCTCTTGCTGATAATCTTCTCTTCATCGATCACTGCATGCTCAATATCGTCACAAAGACCAAATCCGATTCCTCCGTCGATTCCTGTATCGCTCTCTGCTACTGCAAAGAAAGATTTACGGTCATTTCCCTCTACGCGGACAACCAGATAATATTTTCCGTTCAGCTCAATAGCACCGGAATTCATCACTGCATTGATTCCGAGACGTTCCTGAAAATTGGGGTTTGTCTTCGGATTCAGGTCATATCTCCATTCAACCGGCGCAAATTCTCTTGTCAGTACCGGATACTCATAACGATCATAAATTCCATGATAAAAATCTGTTTTCTGATTTTTTCTTGCGATCAGTTTTTCTACTTTCGCTTTTTCAACGTAATACTGTTTACTCAGCATTTTTCATCCTCCTTATTACTTCCATACACATACGTCCGTTGTGATACGGGCATTTCCATGGTTCTACAATAGGTCCGTCTCCAGGTGTGTGGTCTTCCTTTACATACCAGAACCACTCAGAACCATCTCTTGGATCCCACATATAAGTTTTAATATAATTCCATTCATCCTCTGCTGCCTGTAAATATTCCTTTTTCTCCGGATCCTTCTGATATCTGTTCAGGAAGCCGATCACTGTCTCTGCCTGCACCCACCAGATTCTCCTCGTATCATTGACCCCGTTTTCACATTCATTCATCAGAGAATGATCCACAAAAGCTCTGTGATAAATATTTTCTGCAATCTCTGTTGTGATCGGTGTGATCTTCGCGGTATATTTTTCATCATCCAGTACTTCCAGACCTCTGTCCATCAGCCAGGAAGTCTCTATATCATGTCCATAGGAATACAGATCAATCAGACTGTTCCAGGTTCTGTCAAAAAATACTTCCTGTCTGCCAAGTTCTTTGTTATATACCTTATCTGCAAAAAGATCCATCATAAAACGAAGCCTGTCTCCTGTAAACGGATCCTTTGTCACACGGTACAATTCTGTATAAGCCTCAAAAACATGAAGCAGGGTATTCATCGTTTTCTCTGCAATAATACCATTCTCAGAAAGCTTGTCATTCTCTTCCGGCTCAAATTTGCGGTTAAAAGCTTCCAGATATCCATACTCATCCGTACATCTGTCCTCGATCACCTTCTGAAGACCTCTGGCAATCTCCAGTGCTTCCTTGTTTCCTGTTGCATCATAATAGGAAGAGAGAGCATAAATTGCGAATGCCTGATTATAGGTATGCTTCGTTGTATCTGACGGTTTCCCGTCATAAGTGACTGACCAGAACATGCCACCATATTCTCTGTCCAGACATTTCTCCTTCAGAAATGCATAGGCATGATCTGCATCCTCTTTCAGTTTTTCTTCTCCAAGTGTCATATAGGCATTGGCAAAAAACCACAGGATTCTGCTGTTTAAGATACATCCCTTTTCATAATCCTTTTGCACCTTAAGGTCATAACCCATGTAGCCATAAAAACCGCCGTATTCTTCATCCCTCAGGTTTTCCCAGAAAGGGATCAGCTTCTGTGTTAATTCCTCTTCAATTTCCTTCACAAATGTACCCATTTTTCTCCTCCTGTCATTCTGTCCTGATATTTTCTGGTTTGATTGTACCACGATTAACTTAATTATCAATATTTAATTGCTTAAAAAATAGTTTTGGAAAAACCACAAATATTTAAGTTCTGTTTTTGTATATTTTCACAGCAAAAAAGCTCACAGGTAAACCAATTTTCTTGATTTTCCTGCGAGCTACAAGCATTAACGCTTAATCTTTAATAGATTATTTTTTATGTTTCATATTCCTATATTTAATTTTTCATTTAGTTTTTCAACTTTCTCTACAGCTTTTCTGTACACTTTCCTTTTCTACGATTTTTCCTGAAACAATACTTAAGCCTCGTCCTGAATCCGGATTCTTAATCTGTTTCAGTGCCTTTTCCAGTGCTACTTTTACCATTACCAGGGTATTTACCTCATAACTGGTAATCTTTTTATCCGGGAATCCAGGATACAGGTAATTATCGAAACCGACTACAGAAATATCCTCCGGTACACGATATCCCTGTTTCTCCAGTTCCAGAATCAGTATTCCGGCAGTAAGGTCACAATTGCATACAAAGGCTTCCGGCATATGCTGTGGCAGCTTAATATGCGTAGAACCTTTTTCATCACGGTCTTCGATCAGCCATTCCTCTGGAAGAATCTGTCCATGTTCTAACTGAGCTTTATAAAAACCACAGTAACGATCCATGATACTGCTGGTGGCATGAATAGAACCAACATAAGCCATCTTTGTAAACCCCTGTTCAAACAGATATTCAGTCATCAGATACATACCATAAAAATTGTCCGCAATAACTGCATCTTTAGCCAGTTCTTTGTCATAAAAATCCAGAAATATCACCGGCATATCTGTATGTTTCTTCATAAAATGAATATATTCCCTGCTGATTTCCCCCATTACAATCAGAGCATCCACAGTATGCTCTTCCTGAATTCTCGGAAGGATGAAATTCTCCTCCATATCCCGCTTCAGTATTTCCACTGCAGCCATGCAATTCTTATCAGTAGCAACCAAAGCAAGCTCCTGATACATTTTCCAGTAAAAAGTAGTATATGTAGCCAAATATCTCTCAGAAATAATAACACCGATATTGCGCAGACCGCCTTTGTTGCGTTCACGCTTGGCTGCTGCCGTCATCTGATGATAACCCAGCTCATCTGCCACCTTTTGGATTTTCTCCCGCATCTCATCACTAACGCCCTTATTGCCGGCCAGAGCATTATGAACAGTTACAGTGCTGACTCCTACCTTTGCGGCAATATCAGCCATTCTTACTTTTCCCATTACATTATATGTCCTTTCTTATCCCTTTACTCAGTCACTTTCACAAAATGATACAATTTACCC
>NZ_JBBKBP010000015.1:0-95621 GCF_037890165.1 Blautia sp. HCN-1074 | reverse complement strand
GTATCGGCTACTGGATTGACAAGCTCCACAACTGCATTGTAAGGAAATTCCCTTAACGGTACTTCTGGCGGTACAGACACGGGGATAATTCCACCGTGCAGACTGCACTTCAAATCATAGATACGCTTTTTAAGCTGGGTACTCGGTGTCCCGTCCTCATTCTGCAAGAACACATCACGTACCGCTGTAAATTTTAATTCTCCAAATGTTTTCTCTTTGTCAATAACAAACCCGTTTGATAATCTCATAAATTTTCCACTCCTTTACTTTTCTTCAACTGCTACAATATCATCAGCAACTAATACATAATCGGTATGTCCCATATCCCCGATTGCGTAACCTCTGCCGTATAACTTCGGATTGACAAGTTTTACTTTCTGCTCATACTTGAAATGCTTTTCGCCAGCCTGCACAGGAATTTCCACCACAACATTTTCGCCTTTCTGTATGTCAGAATAAAGGTTATAGCTTCGTCTGGCTATGACCTTGCGATTGTTTTTATCTCTTTCAAAGATAGGCTCGCTTTCCCCTGCAAATTCAAGAGTTCCAAAAGACTGTGCCATATCTGGCACGACATATTTCATTTCCATATTGTTTTACCTCGTTTCTTTCTATTTTGATAATTGATAAGTTAATTGATTGTGATTTCTTATTCTAGCGGTTTGGGAAGTACCAGCAATCCCACAGATAGTAAAGGGTAAAATCAATGCTTACGCACCCTTGACTATCCGTGTTCTTGCAGGTTGTTGGCAGACAAGCCAGAATAAGCAAAAATCTGCCGTTTGACCGCTTCGGCGGAGAACGTGATTTTTCTTTCATCATACCGTTACCGCCTTATGATTTTTTCATTTTACGGAGTTTGTAAAGATATGTTCCAGCCAGTCCACCAGCAGACGCAAGCAACATCACGATAAATGCCATTACATTTGTACTGTCGCCCGTTTTTGGACTGTCGCTAGGTCTGTTAGGCTTTTCCGGTGTCGGTGGTGTTTCGGGTTTCTCTGGTTCTTCTGGCTTTTCCTTAAAAGTAATCGTCTGTCCCTCGTCCTCAATATCCTTATGCTCGGTAACTTTCTTCGGCTCGTCTGGATTGCTTAAATCGTATAATTCCTCAAAAGTTACAAGCTGTTTTCCGTCAAGGGAAGTAGCGTCAAAGGTAAAGACAACTTCCACTTTCATGTTTTCGCTGTCAGCAGTAAAGGTGTAATCACTTTCCACACGTTTTCCATTGATAAGAAACTCTGCATTTTCTTCTTTCAACATCTGCCAGCCCACAAGTTTGTACTGTGTACCGACTTCTAAGCCCTCTAAGGTTACGGTATCAATGATTGTAACGTCTTTTCCTGCTTCAATCTCTTTGTTGCCGTCCTTATCGGTAGCAGTCGTATGAATTTTGATGATACGCTCTGTGATAAGTACCGTCTGCCCGTCGTCCTCAATGTCCTTGTGTTCCGCAACTTTTACGGGTTCGTCTGGATTGCTTAAATCATACAATTCCTCAAAGGTAACAAGGTTCTTGCCACCTAAAGCAGACGCGTTGAATGTACAGGAAATTTCCACTTTCATTTCTTCATCATCAGCGACAAAGGTATAATCGTTTTCTACACGTTTCCCGTCAATGATAAGCTCGGCGTTTTCTTCCTTTAACATCTGCCAACCTTTGAGCTGGTATTTTGTGCCTTTTGTAAGTCCGTCTAATTTGACAGTATCAACAATCGTAACCTCTTTTCCTGCAAGGATAGTCTTTTCGCCGTCCTTGCTGGTTGCTGTGGTATGGATAGAGATTTCTTTTTCGTATTCATCAGTCAAAGTCCCTAAATCAATCACAAGATTATTTCTTGATACCACGATTTCAAAAGGTGGGATAAGTTCAAAGCCTTTGTTACTGTTGCAACGCATTTCTTCAATGATGTAGGTATCATAAGGCAATGCACCTTTGCTGTCGTCTGGTTCAGAAGTTCCAAACCACACACCGTCCTCGCTGGTCTTGCCTGCGTTAGTATTGTGCTTGTGAGAAGCCCAGTCAGCAGAAGTGGAGAATTGCCCGTTATCATCAGTTACCACCACATGATTTTCGCCCGTCGTCTTGCTTGTGATCCTAAAGGGAACATCAGCAAGACGCTTGTGTGTGCCTGCACCGATTTTTACGCCCTCAATATCGCCACGCTTAATCTGATTATAGATAGAATGGGCTTCGTCGATTAAGTCCACGATTTTTCCGTTTTCTGTGATTGCAAAATCAATCGGTTTTGCACCGTCTGTCAAATATCCGTTTGGAGCTTCACTTTCAGCGATACTGAAATTTCCATAAGGTAAAAGGTCAGCAGAAGTGGAAGCGACACCCTCAAGGTTTGTATGAATAGTCTTTACGACTTCATTTTTCTTGTAGAGCTTGCCCTCAACCAATACCGCATTATCATTTAAGGAAATGATGTCAAAGGCAGTATCTTTCAAAGTGGCACTTCCTTGTGGTTTGGTATCGCCCGTTTCTAAATCTCGTTTCTGAATTTTGACACCGCCACGGATAACCTTGTCTGATACGGAAAACTGGTTACTTCCAGATAATACGGCAAGGTCGCCGTCCTCGGTAATCTGTGTTACATATAAGCCTTTTATCTGTTCGGACTTATCGCCAGCCTGCATATATGCACCCTCTAACAAGTAGCCGTTTGGAGCTTTTGTTTCTTCTACGGTTAGCGTCCCAAGTGGAAGAACCGCTTTGCTGTCCTGCATATAGAAGCTGTCGCCAGATACCTTGTATGCGTCCGCTAATTTTGTAATGTAGTGGGCTGTCCCGTCGCTGTCTGTTTCAGCGATTGTCTTTGTAACCCATGTACGAGTAGCTTCGGCAGGGAGATTGTCTTTATTATAGAAGCCAGCATAATACTTCCATGTAAATTCCGCGCCTGCTAGAGAAGCGTTCCCTTGCGGATTGTTTTTCTGTGTTTCCATGTCAATCTTGAAAAGCTCAATCAAAGTGTCCGTTACTTTTGGCGTATCAGATACTTTCAAAGTCGCTGTCTTTCCAGCTTCAACCTTTAAGGAATATACAGTTTTATCTACCTTATATCCTGCTGGTGCGGATAATTCCTTGATATAGATTGTGCCTGCTTTTACCTCTACAACATCTGTATTTCCGTTTTTATCAGTCGTAAGGGTGGCAAGCTGTTTTGTGCAGTCCTTATCAGCAAAGACACCGTATGTTGCACCAGCAATAGAGTAATTTTCGTTACCGTCTGTAATGCCGGTATTACTGGAAGTCTTTTGAAGTGTAGCATTTCCGACATTCAACTTCGCCCAGAATTGCCCTAATTCCTGTCCCTCGCCAGAGTAGATATAACCTCCACATTCATAGCGTCCTTTATTTTCTTTGACAAAGGCTCTTGCACCAGAGAAAACTTCGTCCTGCGTTGCCTTTGGAATTTCATCATAAGAAGCTCGCACGTTATCACATTGCCAGCCGAGATGTACGCTCAATCTCTGCCAGACTACACATTGTTCCAATAGATAAACTTGTTTGTAGTTCAGTTCCTTGTGGGCTTCGCCATACTGTTTGACATATTCTAAGGATAACGCCACATCTGAAATCTGGTCGGCACTCATGCGTGAGCTTGCGTCAGCTCTGGTCTTGTAGCCATTCTTAAAATCTGTATTGATGTCGATACAATAGGCAGTTTCGCCCTCAACTTTCATCATGCCCTCATTGAATGTAGAACCAATAGAACCGTCATTCATTACTTTTTCAATGATACCGACACGCTCTGCACTTTCCGTCCAGTATTGCTTACTTTCTGCATGAACGGGTGTAGTCGGTAAAGCAGTAACGACAGTTGCAAGAGCTAAGAAGCCCGTACACAATCGTTTTAATATCTTTTTCATAAATCTAATGCTCCTTTCATTTTGGGTAATAAAATAGCCGTCCAATAAGAACGGCTGAAAATAGAAAAGGAACGTCATTTTAGGCGTTCCATAGTCTATGAAATATTCAATTTTTTCTTGTTTCAATACTGATGTGCTGTACCATATCTTTGCATATCTAGGAAAACTTGCGTATCAAGGCTCATTCGTTGGTAGTAAATAAGTAGTAAATTGATGAGTTTGTTTCCTTGAAAATGCTGATAGATACTGTATTTTAGCGGATAATCAGATTTTTATTGTGTTTTTTTAACAAAAATATTCTATGCCTGCTTTCTCCTGATGAAATACAAAAGGGAAGTGAATAGAATAAGTTCAATGTCCACTCACTTCCCTCCTGAAATCGTTGAAATCTATATACACATTATAAGGGAAAAGCCGCAAAAAAGCGAATCCGGGTGGTTGTGGATAAAGTAAAAATGACGGATAAAAAACAGTACATAACATCAATAAAAAAATTTAAAATTCGTCATTTTTACTAATGCCCTATGCAAGGGTCTGAACAATAACCTAACATCAAGCATCAAGTAAACTAATAAACAGCCTGAAGAAAACTCTCCAGACTGTTTTTATCATTTCTGTGCGAAATACTCTTTTGTAAGTGTAATGGCGGTTCCTGAAAGCAGGAATACACCAATTAAGTTGGGGATTGCCATGAGACCGTTGAATGTCTCAGCAATACTCCAGAGAAGTCCCAGATCTACAGTTGCACCAAGGATTGCCACTAATGAATAGGCGATCATAAATGGGCGGATAACTTTTGCAGAGAATAAGAATTCAATGCAGCGAGCTCCGTAAAGTCCCCATCCGATAATCGTTGAAAATGCAAAGCAGCACATGGCAACTGCCGTAAAGATGGAAACCCAGCCTCCGTATGTAGCAATAAATCCGGAAATTGTAAGTTCTGCACCTGCCGCTGCACCGTAATTTACCGGCACGCCGCTTACAAGGATCACAAGTGCTGTCAGAGTACAGATCACGATCGTATCTGCAAATACCTCAAAGATACCAAACATACCCTGTTTTACAGGCTTGCTTGTATCTGCACAGGCATGAGCGATAGACCCTGTACCAAGTCCTGCTTCATTGGAGAAAATACCTCTGGAAACACCCTTTTTCATACTGAGGAAAAAGCTTCCGATCACACCGCCTGTCACTGCTGACGGATTAAAGGCTCCATAAACAATATCATGGAAAACTGCCGGAACTCTTCCGATATTTAAGATTACAACACCCAATGCAAGTACAATATAAAACAATGCCATAAACGGCACCAGCTTCTCGGAAACACTTCCGATTCGCTTGATACCACCCAGCAGTACCATACCAACCAGCAGCGTGATCACAATTCCAAGGATCAGATTCAGTCTGCCTGTGGAAGACTCTGAAATCACATTAAAGTTAATAAGAGCCGTATCAATTGCTGTTGTAATGGTATTTACCTGCGTAGCATTACCTGTTCCAAATACAGTCAGCACACCGAATGCAGAATAAAGAACTGCAAGAAATCTCCAGTTCTTTCCCAGACCATTCTTAATATAATACATAGGTCCGCCTACATAATCTCCATGTCTGTTTCTCTCACGGAAATGAACTGCCAGGGTAACCTCTGTAAATTTCGTGCACATTCCAAGGATTGCGGAAACCCACATCCAGAATACAGCTCCCGGTCCGCCGATGGCGATAGCTCCGGCAACACCGGCGATATTTCCGGTACCTACTGTACCTGCCAGTGCAGTACAGACTGCCTGGAAAGGTGTCATAGAACCGTCAGAGGCCTCTTTCTTCTTAAAAATTCTTCCCAGTGTGGTTTTAAGCGCATACGGGAATTTGCGGATCTGGACAAAACCGGTCCGCAGGCTCAGGTAAAGCCCTACGCCGATAATACAGATCATAGCCGGGACACCCCAGATAAAATTATTTACGACGTTATTGATGGATTCAATTGTCTGAAGCATGTTAAATAAACCTTTCTTTCGTGTAATAATAACAGTTTAGCACTTTTTTCACCGTATGTACAGAAAGAATTCTATTAAGATAAAGCATTAAAGCACAACAAGTTGCCAGAGCAAGCAGCTAAAATTATCCACTCCACTGCTCATTGCTTTTCGTAATTGAAGCAGGGGACTTACTTGATTCGGTTAAAAAGTCAAAATAACGTATAAATTTGTCATAATTTCAGTAGCATTTCCCCACTCAAACCTCTATTATTGTAAATATGAAATCAAGGAAAACACCTATGTATTTTCTAACAGTACTTAAGCGTTTCAGTTATTCGGTGTAGCGCCGCGTAGCAAAGCGGATGATTTTATCCGCTTGACCATTTTCAACCTAAGGAGGATATGACAAAATGATTCAGAAATATACTTACGGAACCCCATTTGAAACCGACGCCATCGTAACTTCCATCCCGGCTTCTGAGGGAACTCCTGCATACGGAACTATCTCCAGAGAGAACGGCTTCTCTTTTACTTATGACATGGATGACAACGATGTTGTCTATGGTCTGGGCGAATCAAACCGAGGAATCAACAAACGTGGATATGTTTATGAAAGCAACTGTTCCGACCAGCCAAACCATACAGAAGATAAAATCTCCCTCTATGGAGCACACAACTTCCTCGTAATCTCCGGAAAGCAGACTTTCGGTCTCTTCGTTGATTATCCCGGAAAACTGAAGTTTGATATCGGTTACACACTCTCTTCCCAGTTAAAGATCACCTGTGAGGATGCAGACCTTTATCTGTATGTGATCGAGGGCGAAACTCCTTACGATATTGTAAAACAGTTCCGTAAAATCATCGGAAGAAGCTATATTCCGCCTAAATTCGCTTTTGGTTTCGGTCAGAGCCGCTGGGGATATACAACTGCTGACGACTTCAGAAAAGCAGCTGACGGATATCGTGAAAACAATATTCCGATTGATATGGTATACATGGATATCGATTACATGGAAGACTACAAAGATTTCACAGTCAATCAGGAAAACTTCCCTGACTTTGAGGCCTATGTCAATGAAATGAAAGAAAAAGGCATCCACCTTGTCCCGATCATCGATGCAGGTGTCAAGGTAGAGGCTGGCTATGATGTTTATGAAGAAGGCGTTGAGAAGAACTACTTCTGCAAACGTGAAGACGGCAGTGATTTCGTTTCCGCCGTATGGCCGGGCTGGACTCATTTCCCGGATGTCCTGAACGCAGATGCCAGAGCATGGTTCGGACAGAAATACGAACGTCTGATTTCCAAAGGAATTGACGGTTTCTGGAATGACATGAACGAGCCTGCAATGTTCTGCACACCGGAAGGCGTTGCTGAATTAAAAGAATACATCAAAGACAACTTCATGGACAATGAAGAAACATCTGGATTCGTTCTCGGCGCAAAGGTAAAAGGACTTGCAAATAATCCGGAAGATTACAAACGCTTCTATCACAATGTAAACGGTCAGAAGATCCGCCACGACAAGGTACATAACCTGTTTGGCTATAACATGACCCGTGCAGCAGGTGAAGCATTTGAAAAAATCGCACCTGGCAAACGTTTCCTGATGTTCTCCCGTTCCTCCTATGTGGGAATGCACAGATACGGCGGAATCTGGATGGGAGACAATAAATCCTGGTGGTCACACATCCTTCTGAACTTAAAGATGCTTCCATCCCTGAATATGTGCGGTTTCCTTTACACAGGTGCAGATCTGGGCGGATTCGGTGCAGATACCACACGTGACCTGGTACTTCGCTGGCTGGCACTGGGTGTATTCACACCTCTTATGAGAAACCACTCCGCTCTGGGAACCAGAGAACAGGAAGCTTACCAGTTTGAAAATATCGAAGACTTCCGCCATGTGATTGGTGTCAGATATCGCCTTGTTCCATATCTGTACAGTGAATACATGAAAGCGGCATTAAACGATGATATGATGTTCCGCCCATTGGCATTCGACTATACAGACGATACTTTTGCTACTCAGGTAGAGGATCAGCTTCTTCTCGGAAATGAAATTATGATCGCACCTGTTTACACACAGAACGCAAAAGGCCGCTACGTATATCTGCCAGAAGAAATGATGTTCGTCAAATTCCTGCCGGATGGAACCATCTCTCAGGAAATCCTTGAAAAAGGCCACCACTATGTAGAAGTTGCCCTGAATGAAGTTCCACTGTTCATCCGCAAGGGAAAAGCAATCCCGGTTGCTGATGTTGCACAGACAGTAAAAGATATCGATCCTGCTACTATCCGCATGATCGGATATGAGGGAGCTGAATATGACCGTTATGATGATGACGGAGTAAGCACTCTGTAATTTAACCAAATCAATCAGATTTACCTGCCTCAATTACAGGAATTACCAGACAGCAGTTAGAATTGAACGAGATGTCACCTCATAAAAAATAAAAAGAAACAGTCACATGTATCCAATGAATATCAATATATTCTTTCAGTTATGTGACTGTTTTCTTTTAACTTATTAATTCTCCAAAAGAACCTGGTTTTGCCGGAACAAAATTTCCACCTTCATCAATTGTTTCAAATTTTTCTTGATATTCTCCTTCAGTATGCGAAATTTTAGGTTTTTATTCGCTTTAGCAGATTCTACTCATGGGGAGAACATACTCATACCCATTGTATCCATGGAAGCCATACTTACGCTGTAGGGCTTTCTATCCTCCCCATAGAAACACTTCTCCGAAGAAGTGGGCTAACATACTTACTTAATTCCGTTAAAAATTAATACGTATTCCATGCAGGAATATCGGAATCACCTCCAACATAATAAGATTATCTTTTTCAATCATCTTCAATCATTTTGTTCAGCATCAAAATATCTATTTTCCTCCATACCTCGTTTCCAGCTATTCCATCAATTGTTAATCCTTCTTCTTTCTGAAAGTTCTTTATTGCTTCCGTTAGTTCTTCATTTGATTTTGTAACAGAGTTTCCATTGTAATATTGTAATTTTTCCAAACATTTTTTTAACAACTTCATATCATCATTTTCTGTTACAAAATATGTCTCATTATTTTCTGTATTTATCACAGCAACAACTTCCGTAAATAATGAATCACCCTCCCTGATATTTTCCGGGTCAAAAGGCAAAATCGGAATATTTTCTAAAGATCCATATTCAAAATATAATTCATTCAATAAATGAATACTTTTCTGAAATTTCTCCTGCTGTTTCAATTCTTCTTCCGTATAATTTTCAAAAAATAAAGTATTATAATAATACAATACTTTATTCATTTTATCTACATCGTCCAGATTCTCCTTTTCCAGTTGATCCATTGCCCCTGTTTCACGAGCCCACACATTATTCGAACAAATACTACAAATAAAGATAATCATCAATAACACTGCGTTTTTGCTTCTGTTATGTTTCATTTGATACTTCTCCTTTCTTCAGATACATTTCAGTTCTTCTTACTTATATTTAAATGATAACACATTCGTCGCAAAATTTTCTGAAACAGCGAAATTCATATATAAATTGGCGAAATTCGTTTTTTCAAAATATAGTGTGTTTTTTATAAGGTTTTTTGCCACAATTTCTCTCCAATATTTCTGTAATGTTGCACAAACAGTAAAAGATATTGAACCCACTTTTATCTGCACGATCAGATATGACTGTTTTCTTTTTGAAATCTGTTTTATTACAATTTCACAATCATTGTATTTTCCTCTTTAAAAACTATTTCTCCCAATGAACTTAAAAGTGCTACATTAACCCCTTCATATTTTTGATATTCACAGCTTCCAATAAAAATATAATTCACCTCATATTTATCAAGCAGTTCCTGTACTTCTTTTTTATCTGTTGAAGTATAAATAGTTTCCACGTCTGTTCTTCTTTTGTTTTCTTCATCAAGATTATTTCGCCATAACCATTCATGAACATACCATCCCAATACCGTCGGCAAACCTGTCATAGCAGAAACCCGGTTGTCATAGTCTTTATAACTGTCGCCGCAAGCTTCAAGAACGGTTGGCTGACCTGTAATATTTTTATTCAGCCATCGTATTGCTGCCGCATCTTCAGGAATGGCATTTTCTATATAAGCAGTTGCATTGAGAGTTTGGTATTTATTTTTCAGAGGAAAACCTGTAAACCAATTTGTTGTAGCATTTACGAAATATCCACAGGTAGATATAAGAAGTATTATTGCCATTCCCCCAACGGTTATCTGCACTTTTGATAATCTTACCTTTTTCTCATATCTATTATCCAATTTAGTTTCTTGCAAAATTTTTATTCTGTCTGCCACAAAAAATACCAGAATATACGACATCATAAGCGCAAAAAGTATATATGCCTGATAAGTCAGCTTAAACATAGTATTTGCTCTTGGTGCTGTTTTTTCATAGATATCTCTTACATAAACGATTTCCGGAATCAATATTAGTCCCATTGCACAAAGAGGAAGTACAACTCCGTATAAATCAGAAACATTAATTTTGTAAAATAAATTCCTGTTTTTTTTATTTGTAAAATTCCTATTTTTTATCAGCGTAGATACGACAAATAATCCACATATAAGCAATGGAAAAGCCCATAATACACAAAACTGATAAAACGCCGTATGAATTTTCACAATTCCGATTCCCTGTACCATAACACTTTTAAACTGTAAATGGAATGGTAACGAAACCAACACCGCAGTCAGCAGAAGTTCTATCCATTGCACAACGCTCCATTTTATACCGGTTCTCATATCTGAAGGTTTCATATCTGTAAAATTAAGATATCTCTTCAAATTTCCAAAAAACAGTGTTCCACATATTACAACATAATAAATCATAAAATCCCATGTATTTGAAAACAGGAAAATTCCAAGGAACAGTCCCAGCAGAAATATCTCTTTCTGTTTCCAGCTTTTACCGGAATTTCTTTTTATCCATGCATATAAAATCCCCAATACTGCCAAAACAAAAAACACATTAATCACATGCGCATGTAAATCCCCAAGAACAAAAGAATATGAAGGAAATTCATGAATTGTCTCGTCCCCTGTCACAGGTGGATCAAATCCTATAAATCGTGTTGTGCCTGGAAACCAGTAATCTTCTCTTATCCCCAGTAATGTAAAAATTTTTCCATATATAATATAATGAAGGTTTCCACTCATGGATACAGATAAACCTGCTAAAATACCTCCAAAATCTGTTGTCCATGCTCTTCCCCTTTTACCTAATTTATCCTTAAGCATCTGGCGCACAAGACTAAATGGCAATACAAACGCAAATGCAGCTATCATGGTACGCATAAGATTGTATGTAATCTCTACCTTTGTTCCTGTAAGTTTCGTAAGAAACACCGCAAAATATTGACCACCATAATAGTAGTTAAAAGCTTTGCCAGCATACCACATATCTTCTGACGGAAGTGTTGTGCTACGCATCATAGACTTCATAAAACCAAAATCCATATATTTTTCAGTTCCATGAGCTGCCGGATGAAATCCTGCCATATATGTCCATAAAAGAAATACAACAAAGAAAATCACTTCTTCCCAATAAACAAGTTCCATATGTTTCCACGGAAAAATCTTTCTTTGTTTTCCATATATTCCATAAGCAATACTGCTCCCCCCACATAAGGTAGTAATTACGATAGAACTCAATGTGGTAAAGTGAACCACTTTTATAGAAGTCAAAATCCATACTCCATATCCGCATATCACTATTGCTATAACCTTTGAATACATCCATCCATTATCATCAAAACCTTTGAATATCTGAGCCGTTATCGGCATAAATACCAATCCAAGAATCCATAAAATTTCCCACCATATCATGAATGTAAAGAAATCGGATCCTAACAGCCAAAAAGCAACTCCTATTAATAGCCCTGCTGCCAGTAATTTAAATTTATTTACTTTTTTCATAATAATATATTTCTCCATGACTTTTTTTAATTCTTTTCTCATTCTCCTTTTACATATATTTCATTTCTTCTTACTTTGTATTTGAATAATATCATATTTATTGCAAAATTTTCTAAAATGGCGGAATTCATATATAAATTGGCGAAATTCGTTTTTCGAAAACATATTGTGGTTTTTTATGATGTTTTCTGTCACAATATTTTCCCTCTTGACTAATTTTCTGCAAAATAAAAGACAGCGCAGTCCTACCACTACACTATCTTTCATAGATTCTACATAATTTATAAGTACAGCATTACCTTTACAGTAAAAATCTGATTTGTATTCGAAACATCCATAAATCCCTGATATTTCTCTACCATCTTCCTGACATTTGCAAGACCAATGCCATGTCCTTTTTCTTCCTTCGTTGACAATAATTTATTTTTCTCTACAGCCAATTCATGTTGAAAGCTGTTTTTTATTTCCATGGAAAGCATGCCCTTTTCATAGTATATATCCACTGACATCCATTTATCTTTCGTCTGTTCTGCTGCTTCTATTGCGTTCTCTGTCAAGTTTCCCAAAATCACATTCAGATCAAATGCTGATATACACAAATCAGATGGTACCCGTACCTCATACTCTACATGATTCAGTTTCTTTTTTGCCTGTCCCAGAAGATAATTCAGCAGACTGTCAAGATTCTTATTCCCACAACTGACCAGTTCAGACTGATTCTGCATATACTCCCCCATGTCCTGTATATATTTCCGAATTTCTTCATTATTCTGATTTGCAGCCATAAGTGCAAGTTCTCCCAGATGATTTTTCATATCATGGCGTAGAGCTTTTACTTTCTCTTCCGATTGCATCAACACATCCAACTGGTGAGAATAAATGAGCATTTGTTTTTCCATAAGAGATTGTTCTTCCAGTTTCTTATACGCACTTATCAGAACATCATATAAATAGAAAATCAATAATACAACTGCCAAAACACAACATCCAAATAACACCAGCAGGATACGATTTTTTAGTTCCTGTTCAACAATAAGCAATTCTGCCAGACAAAGTGCTGAAATAACCGCCAGTATCATCCCATGCGGAGTTTTATCTTCTCCTTTATTCTTAATCAAGATTTTTTCTGAAATAACATCACAAATCAGCAATAATAGTACAGTTATATACGCAGCACATTCACCGACTTTCCCTGTTATTGAATAATCTGTCAGTAAATGAACAGATACTAAATCACATCCCATATTAGTTCCATATACAAGTAGTGTCACAAATATTTTCTTTTTCAATGCTCCTTCATAACACACTGTAATCAAAAAAATCAGCACTATATTTGTTATCACACTCATACCTGGCGAACAAAATATCAGATGTACCACTGCTGTCAAAATAAAAAACAATACATAACAGGCTCTTTCTTTTTTCTTTTCCTCAATATCTGTCCAAAAGAACAGCCTCATAAAGCGATAGATTATATATGTACGCAAAAGATTCGTGCTTAATGTAGTTATCAACGCAAACATTTACTCTCTGTCCCTCCACACACGTTCCGCCAGTTGCTTTCTCACTGATTTCCGATATGGCTGGCTGATTGGAATTGTATCTCCGTTTTTCATTTTCACAGATTCATAAGAACATTCTTCGATATAATCAAAATTGATCAGGTACGACTGATGAATCTGAATGAAATTTCCCGGAATTTTCTTTGCTATTTCTTTCAGTTTGCCATTAAATTCTTTCTGTCCGTCTTTTAAAACCAGATGCACTTTTTTATTCTGACTGCTGAAATACAGAATATCTTTATATAGCACCTTGAAATAATATCCACTGCCAAAGTACTCGAAAATACCTTTTCTGACTTCCGAAATTTTCTGAATCCTGTTCATGACATTCCCAACTTTTATTTTGTCTAAAGGTTTGATCAGAAAATCTGTAGGCTGTACACGAAATAAATCCATCGCATAACTGCTGTTCGCTGAAATGTAAACAATTGCAGTTTCCATGTTTTCCTGTTCTTCTCTTATAAAACGTCCCACTTCAATTCCATTTGTTGTCAGTAATTCTATATCCAGAAATAGCACATCAAGAATCTTCTTGTTTTCTCTCAGGAACCGGCACAGGCTTTCTCCCTGATACCAGATATCAATATTCATCTGAAGTTTATTCTCTTTTCCATAATCATAAAGCATTTTTTCCAGTTCCCCGCAGAGTCCTTCATCATCATCGCAAATGCCAATGCAAAACATTTCTTTTCTCCTTTCATACTACATACAGTATACAGTTCTTACAACTCTACTTCAAGACAAAAGTACCCTTTGATTTCGCGTGGAGTACTCTCAGGGAAACCAAAGGGTTCATATATGAAAGTTATTCTTTGTCTTTATTTGCCAAAACAATATAACGATAAATTTCTGTAAACGGGATCTCTTTTTCTCTGCTCAACTGTGCAACGCTCTCATATTCCGGATAAAGCTGCTCTTTTCCATTCAAAGTGCATACCTTTGCCAGAACTTCTCCCCATGGAGTCGGAAGGGTTCTCGTTTCTCTGGGAAGAATCGTACGTTCCATTCTGCTATAACGAATTCCAATCGTAGTAGTTTCTTCAAAAATAATATTCTGAAGCGTTTCCATATCTTCTTCCTTACAGATCACATTCAGAACCCATGCAGGTCTGTTCTTTTTCATAAAAACAGGCACATAATGCACATCTCTGGCACCGGCTTTCATCAGACGTTCCATGACAAATCCCAGAACTTCTCCACTGCAGTCATCAATGTTTGTCTCCATCTTGATAATCGTATCTTTGGTTTCCTGATTTTCAGCTTTCGGATTATTTCCGATTTCCGGGTGTTTGAATTCTTCTGTCTGAGCCTTTGCTTCATCTGTTTCTGCGCTCTGTGAGATAATCATTGCCCTTAGGATTCCCGGACACTCATACTGGCGTTTACCTGCGCCGATTCCAATCCTCCGGATTTCAAATGTTTCCGGAAGTTTATCCTTTGTTTTCACTGCTGCCACGATTGCTGCACCTGTAGGCGTTACAAGTTCACCTTCTACCTCTGTCATTTTCAGATATAAATGATTGGCACTTACTATATTCGCAACTGCCGGAACCGGGATTGGCAGGATGCCATGCTGACAGCGGACAGTTCCACGTCCCTCGCAGAGAACAGGAACGATAACCTCTGTAACATCCAGATCATCCAGACAGACTGCCACAGACACAATATCCACAATAGAGTCAACTGCTCCCACCTCATGAAAATGCACCTGATTTACAGGCACATTGTGTGCTTTACTCTCTGCCTCTGCAAGAATTTCAAATATACGCAATGCGATCTTCTTTGCATTCTCAGTCATTGCGCTATGCTCTATAATATAAGTAATTTCCTTTATTCCACGGTGTTCGTGATGGTGATGGTCTTTCGCTGTTCCTGTACCATGGACGTGATTGCGCTCCTGACCTTCATGATGATGTCCATGCAGATATTCCATATCATGGTCATGATTTTCATGCTCTTTATCCGGCACAACATTAAAATCACATGCATCTATTCCGGACTTCACAACTCTGCTGATCTTTGTCTCAAATCCTGATACCTTAAGACTCTTCAGCACCCTGTCCAGCACTGCGCGGTCAGCCCCCAGATCAAGAAGTGCGGCTACTGTCATATCACCACTTATCCCTGAATAACATTCCAGATATAATGTTTTTCCCATAATCAATTTCCTTTCTCATCTGCACCTGCCGCCAGACGGTTGATCTGCGTTGCCAGATAGCCGGCACCATATCCATTATCAATATTCACCACCGCAATACCGTTCGCACAGGAATTGATCATAGTAAGAAGCGCAGAAAGACCATGCATACTTGCACCATACCCCACAGATGTGGGTACTGCGATCACAGGTCTGCTCACCAGACCGCCCATCACACTGGCAAGAGCTCCCTCCATTCCTGCAACTGCAACTACACAGTTCGCACTCTGGATTGTCTCCAGTCTGGAAAACAGACGATGCATTCCGCTGACTCCCACATCATAAATCCGTTCAACATTTGTACCGAAATATTCCGCTGTCTGCGCAGCTTCCTCAGCAACCGGAATATCTGCTGTTCCCGCTGAACACACTGCAATCTTGCCAATACGCTTCTTATCTTTCTTCTCAATCTTTAAAATACGTGAGATCGGATCATATTCCACTTCCGGAAACTTCTCCTTCACCAGTTCATACTGAGGTTGGGAAGCTCTGGTCCCGAATACCTCACCGTCTTCTCTGTATAATCTTTCAAAAATATTCAGAAGATGTTCATCTGCCTTATTACTGCAGTAGATTACTTCTGCGAAACCGGTTCTTGCCTTACGGCTTGTATCCAGCTTCGCATACTCCATTTCTTCATAACTTTCTTTCTTAAGGATTCTCTCTGCCTCTTCCACAGATACAGAACCACTTTTTACACTTTCAAGAATCTCCTGTAAGGTCATGGACCCCTCCTTTTAGAACACCACCTGCACCAGAAACATATAGACAACCGTTCCCACTATAATACTGAGCAGTGTATTTCTCTTCCACAAATGAAGATTTTGCTGTTATCATTCTTTTTCCTTATCAGCGCCCTTATTTCCACGCTGATCGTAGTCATCCAGGAAATTGTAGTATTCTCCATCTTTATGATATCCCATAACAGTACGAAGATTAATATCCCGCACACTGTTAAAGATATTCGTCTCGATCACACTGCTTGTATTTCTAAACTGTGCAACCAGCTCTTTCATCTCATCACGCTTGGAACCACGTCCGCCCCCACAGCTTACACAGTTCTCAGTAAAACGGCATGCACACTGAATGAAGTGCAGCCCATTAGTATCTCTCCATGCCTTGATCGCAGATTCCTTGATCAGATACATAGGACGGATCAGTTCCATTCCCTCAAAATTCTGACTGTGCAGCTTCGGCATCATAGTCTCCACCTTACCACTGTACAGCATACCCATGAGGATCGTCTCGATCACATCATCAAAATGATGTCCCAGCGCAATCTTATTACATCCCAGCTCCTTGGCATGAGAATACAGATAACCACGTCTCATTCTCGCACAAAGATAACAGGGATTATTCTCAATTTCTGCCACTGTATCAAAAATATCACTTTCAAAAACCGTAAGAGGAATTCCCAGAAGCTCTGCATTATCCTGAATAATCTTCCAGTTATCCGCATTATAGCCCGGATTCATTACCAGAAACACCAGTTCAAAATGAATCTTCCCATGGCGCTTCAGCTCCTGAAGCAGCTTCGCCATCAGCATAGAGTCCTTACCACCTGAAATACAGACAGCAATCTTATCTCCCTCCTGAATCAGCTGATACTCATTCAAAGCCTTGGTAAACGGTCTCCAGACTGTCTTTCTGAACGTCTTGATAATACTGTGCTCAATCTCTTTCGTCTTCAGTTCCTTCTGCTCCTTAGCATCATTCTCCATAAAACGGCTCAGAGAAAGTCTCAGATAGGCTCGATATCCACCTTCTATATTCACAGCCTCATACCCTGCATCACTCAGCTTCTCCACACAATCCCGGCTTCTGTCCCCCGTATGGCAGAGAACATATACTGTTTTATCTTTATCAACAGCCTCCATCTTCTCATCAAACTCATCCAGCGGAATATTCACCGCCCCAGGAAAAGACCCCCTACTATACTGATCCGCCGGCCGCACATCCACGATTGTAATCTTAGAAGAATCAATCTTTTCCAGCTCTTCCACACTAATTGTATTCATATATAACCTGCCTTTATCTCTTAAAAATCAATCGCCTGCATCTGATGAATCACCCTATATTTCCGCCCAATTCACCAGCCATCATTATACTTTGAAACCCCATGATAGTCAACACATTCCCACCCCCGCAAAAATTTTGTGTGCACACAAAATGAATTATTTTTCTGCGCGTCCCCTGCCCCCAGACAAAAAAGATGTGCACCATACCATCTCTGATACAATACACATCCACATAAACATTTTTTATCTTCTGCACTCTGCAGTCAGGTCTTTAATAACCTCTCCTGCAATAATCAGTCCAACCACAGAAGGTACAAACGCCACACTGCCCGGAATAGCTCTGCGCTCCGTACACTTATGTTCAGCCCCCGGAGGACAGATACAATTCTCCTTACAGCTAATTGCCATATCCTCAACCGGTCTGATTGGCTGTTCCTCCGAATAAACAACCTTCAGTTTCTTCACACCGCGCTTCTTCAATTCCCTGCGCATAACCTTCGCCAGCGGACAAACCTTCGTCTTATAAATATCCGCCACCCGAAACGCACTGGCATCCAGTTTATTACCGGCACCCATACTGCTGATGATCGGAGTACCAGACTCCTTCGCACGCATGATCAACTCAATCTTCGCAGTCACAGTATCCACTGCATCCACTACATAATCATACTCATTAAAATCAAAATCAGCTGCATTTTCCGGAAGATAAAAGCACTTATGGATTCTCACATCTGCCTTCGGATTAATTTCCAGGATTCTGTCTCTCATCACTTCAGCCTTATACTGGCCTACCGTCTTTCTGGTAGCAATGATCTGTCTGTTAAGATTAGTCAGGCATACTTTATCATCATCGATCAGGTCAAAAGAATACACACCACTTCTTGCAAGTGCTTCGCATACATATCCTCCAACTCCGCCGATTCCAAATACTGCCACACGGGAGTTCTCCAGTTTATTCATTGCCTCTTTTCCCAGAAGAAGCTCTGTTCTTGAAAATTGATTCAGCATAATTTCTCCATTTCATCCTGTATTGCTTCATTCTTTACCTGTTCTTCTTTTACTTCATCATCTCTTGTCTGTCCTGCTCCATTGCCCGTAACATAAGCAGCCCTGCAGGCCAATATCAAAAAAATGATAAGCAAAAACCAACACCATATTTTTCTTTTGTTTTTTATGATCAGCCGTTTCATAATTATATGCCATTACCTTCTTAATTTTACTAATGTCTCCCGGATACCTGCCAGATATGCTTGCAGACAACTACTGCCACTGTTCATTTAGCTTAAAGCTCTTCCTATTTTGAAAAAGCCAGATATGCAGCTCCAATCAGGCCGGAATCTTCATTTAATGTAGATTTTCTTACCTTAATAAATGGTCTCTGAGCTTCGTAGACTTTACTCTTTACAAGCTCCTCTACTTCCTGTACAAAGCCATCCACCTTAATTGCCACAGAACCGCCCAGTATCACGATATCCGGATCAACAAGATTATAAATGGCCGCAATGAAATTGGCAAGATGCTGTTTCGCATCCATCATGATTTTCTTTGCAGTTTCATTTCCGGCAAGAGCCAGATCATTGACTTCTCCTGCATGTTTTACATCGAGTCCGGCTTTTCTCGCACGCACGGTGATAGCCGTTCCGCTGCTGATTGCCTCAATACCTCCCGGAAGAATCGTGCCATGTGACGGACCATCCTGCATCATGATCGTATTCTCTACTTCATTTGCCCAGCCATGAGCGCCCTGGAAAATTTTCTTATCTATTACAAATCCTGAACCCACCCCTGTAGATATCGTCAGAAACTGAACAAATCTGTAATCCTTTCCTTCTCCTGCAACTGCCTCGGCAAGTGCTGCAAGATTTCCATCATTATTTAAATACACCGGAATATGAATCATGCTCTGCAGTTTCTCTGCAACTGCCAGATGATGCCAGTCTCCTCTTAAATTCGGAGGGGTGATAATTCTGGCATTCACCAGATCAAGAGGTCCCGGACAGGACATTCCCACGCCTACGATCTCATGATTATATCCTTTGATTACCTCTGCAATCTTACCAAGCGTTTCCTCCGGATTTTCCGGATTTGTAGAAAACTGCTGCCTGTCTGTAATCTCCAGTTTCTCATTAACGAGTGCAACTCTTGTATTTGTTCCGCCTATATCAATCGCTACCGCATATTTCATAATAAATTTCCTGGCTGTATTCTTTCACCGAAATACAACTTTCCTTTCCTTATATAGTATTGCGCTTATCCCCTGATTTCGATTTAGTATATCACAAAAGAAATCCTCTCTCAAGACCGCGCATTATAAAATTCCTCTTCCAGTTTTCTGGCAACAGACCAGGAATTTACCAATGGATTCATGGCCAGTGCCCATACTACTTTTTCTCTGTCATTTGTTACGATTGCTTCTATGCTGCATTTTTCATATGATTTTACCGTTCGGATCAGATTTTCACAATAAAGAGGAATTTTTCCAAACTTCACAGGCTCAATTCCTCTGCTTGAAACCTTACAGGTAACTTCAACAATATCGTCATTATCCAGGAAGTTCAGACTGCCCTGATTTTTAATACACAAAACCAGGTATTTTCCCTCTTCGCTCTGCATTCCTTCTATACAGTCCAGCATAACACCGGCATATCCCATTCCTTCCGGAATCGGAAGCTTTCCTTTTTCAAGCAGAGGTCTGACACTTACTCCGGACTCAACACTCATATAGGAGTTTTCTCTGACCTGCATATAGTACAGAAATGTCTGAAGCGCCTCTTCCGGATCTGCATTGATATCCATTCCCGAAAGTTCCTTCATCATCTGCTGATTGATTTTCTCTATCGCTTCTCCTCTGGTATTTTCGCTGTTTAAAATATGTTCCAAAGCCTTTTCTCTGTGATAATAATAGTACAGATACTCATTTGGCAACATTTTACTGCTTCTGATAGCTTCCGGATCCATCGTCTTAAACTCCTGCATGGAATCCAGAAAAATTTCATCATTTACCAGTTCAGAAAGAATTTCCTTTCCCTTCTTCTTCACACTGGAAATCCAGGACAAATGATTTAGTCCAAAAAACTCCACATATAGTTCATCTTCCTCCACACCAAGCCTCTCTGCCATTCTGAATTTCGTCGCACTGGGCGCATCACAGATTCCTATCACTTTATCATACCCTGCCTGCGTAAGTGCCTGAGTTACAAGCCCGGAAGGATTAGAAAAATTAAAAATCCAGGCATCCGGCGCATATTTTTGAAAAATCCTGCAATAATCCAATAATACCGGAATTGTTCTTGCTGCCATAGAAAATCCGCCTGCACCGGTAGTTTCCTGACCGATCACTCCCGCATTTAATGCTGCCCGTTCATCCTGTACCCTGGAATGGTCGCCGCCTACACGCAGCGTAGTTACAATATAATCAGTGCCTGCCACAGCCCCTTCACATGTATCACAAAGAGTAATTCTTAGGTCTTTTTTCTCCCTTTCCACCACATACATACAAAGTTTTCCAATAATGTCAAGTTTTTCTTTATTAATATCAAACAGAGAAACTTCATCAATATTGAGCTTTTTATATCTCCTCAAAAGACCATTAATAAAAATAACCGTGCGCACTCCTGCGCCACCTATTACTGCAATTTTCATCTTTCGCTGCCCCTTTCTTTATTATTCCGCACTCAGAAAGTCATCCAGATATTTTCTAGCCGGAAACGCACTGTTCCCGCCAAGTGCAGTCACACTTAATGCTCCGCATGCATTTCCCAGTCTCAGACATTCCTCTGTGTCTTTATCCATAAGAAATCCATACACAAACCCAGCATTAAAAGAATCTCCTGCTCCGGTAGTATCCCGAACCTGTACCGCAAAAGGATTCACCTGATACAACTTTCCATTTTTTACCGCCAGGGAACCATTTTTTCCAAGTTTTACCACTGCGGTTCCACACATAGACGCAAATTTCTCCGCCGCCTTTTTTACATTTTCAAGTCCACTGTAACGGACAGCTTCTGTCTCATTCATAAACAGCACATCTATATAAGGAAACAATTCATATATTTTGCGATCCCAGATTTCTTCCGGATCCCATCCCAGATCAAAAGAAATCGTAACATCCTGCCTCTGCTTCAGAGTTTTCATAAATTGCAGATATTCCCGATGATTTCTGTTTCCTTCGTATCCTGTTATATGGATGTGTCTGGCTTTAGACACTTCTTCCAGGTTTATATTTTGAATATTTACCTTTGCATTTCCACCCTGATAAGTCAGAAATCCTCTATCCTGTTCATTTGTGAAACTCAGCGAAATTCCTGTTCCTGTTTCTTTACTTTTGCTTACAAATCTGGTGTCGATATTTTTTTCTTTAAATTCCTGCAATATAAATTCACCGTACAAATCGTCTCCGATTACGCCCTGAAATGCGCAATGCATTCCAAGTCTGCCAAGTCCAAGTGTGAAAAGGGCTGCGCCGCCTCCCACAAAAGTTTTCATCGTATCAACAAGTTCTTCCTGTCCCGCACATGGTAAATGATTCACATTTGGAATGATCAGGTCAATATTCGCATCTCCAAAAACGAAAACATCCCACTCTTTTTTTCTAATTTTTATTCCTGTTTCATGTCCCATATCATCGTATCCTTTTAGTTATAAAAAGGAGGGAACATCGTCCCTCCTCTTATTTTTATCCTGTTTGATTTATTTTCGTCTGATCTTTAATGTTTTAATCTCATATGGCTTGATAGCAAAGGAAACCGTATGCTCTGTGCAAGATACCGGCTGTTCTTCTTCTTCCAGAAGATTACATTCAGTCACATCTGCAATTTTCTCCCCACAGGTGAGAACTACATTTGTCCTTCTGTTGTAACACTCATACATACGAACGATCAGGTCTTCTCCGTTTTCTGCTTTTTTAACCGTTTCGATTATCACATTATTCTGATCAACCTTGAATAATGAATATTCTCCTGCAAGTTTTCCGCCCTCATTTTCTTTGACAACAGCGGTCATCGGGTTATTTAATTCATATGCCTGGGCAACTGTGTTTGCATCCGTCCAGTTTTCTGCATGAGGATAGATAGAATATGTAAATTCATGGTGCTCCTTATCGGCATCCGGATTTGGATAGATTGCAGATTTCAACATGGAAAGTCCGACTTCACTTCCATGTACACCAACACCAAATTTACAGTCATTCAGGAAACTTACACCGTATCCTTCTTCGCTCACATCCATCCACTTATGATGGCATACTTCAAATTTAGCAAAATCCCATGAAGTGTTTGCGTGAGTCGGACGTTTTACATTACCATACTGAATGTCAAATGTTGCTTCATTGGTATGTACGTCTACAGGGAAATAATCCTTAACAAAAATCTGATGTTCTTTCCAGTCAATTATATTTTTAATATCAATTCTCGGAATATCATGATACAGATAGATTTTCTGAACGATCACAGAATCCAGATATTTTCTCTCAATTCTGACACACGCTCTTACCGGTCCGTTTTCTGTTACTTCCATAGAAGAAACATCATCGATTTCCCATGATTTCTCTGTATAATAATTATTTACATCCCACGCATCGTAATTATGCGGACGATCCTCATAGCTGATGATCACATTGCCGGCTTTTCCTTCTTTAAGTATCTGTCTCTTCGCTGATTTATCGTAAATCTTTGCGAACTGGCCTTTTTCGTTATAATCAACTGCAAACCAGTCATTCTCCATATGTTTTACAGAGACATCCATGGAAATCTCTTCTTCATTCTCTTCTCCGTCTTCGAGAACATAAGTTTTATATCCTTTAGATGGTACACCCGCAGCAGTAAAGATATATGTATCTCCCGCTTTCTGAATTGCAACTGTATTTCCATTATCTTTCAATACCGGATTCTTAATCTCCTCTGGACAAATAAAGGAAACAATTCCCGGAACTTCGCTACTGTTTGGATTAAATACAACAACCGCATGTAAAGGTGCATCTACATTTCTTACAAGACTTCCAAGAGAAGCAGTTTTTAACTCTTTGTTTTCTGCAAATATCTTTTCATATTCTTCTTTGGAATCCTCATATACTTCTTTAATCGAAGATCCCGGTAAAATATCATGGAACTGATTTCTGAGGATTACTTCCCAGCCTTCATAAAGCGCATCTTTCGGATATGTGTTTCCTGTCAGAACTTCATCCATTGCCGCATAGGTTTCTTCATCCTGATAAGCCAGCTCTGCTTTCCGGTTGTATTTCTTATTTCTTGCCATAGAAGTATATGTCCCTCTATGATATTCCAGATACAATTCTCCAACCCATGACGGAAGATATTTGCTGCCTTTTGTCTCTTCGTCCAGCCTCTTGAAGAAATCAAGTGCCGTAGACATTTTTGTTCTCGGGCAGCCCGGAATTCCCTGACTCATACGTCTCTGGTTTTCAAGCTGTTCTTTTGTAGGGCCACCGCCGCCATCGCCAAATCCGAAACTGCAAAGAACCTCTTCGTTCAATTCCTTCTGGCTATAACGGGCCCATCCGCCTTTCATCTGACTTGGGTTCAGGAAACCATTATACGTTGTAAAATGCTCTGTTTCCGTGCCACCTTCCACAGCAGCCTTATTGTAATCCCTTGTCGGTATAAAATGAGTCAGAACTCTGCTACCATCGATTCCTTCCCATTCAAAAGTATCATACGGCATTTTATTTAGCTCATTCCAGCTGATCTTTGTTGTCATGAAATATGGAATACCGCATTTCTGCATGATCTGAGGAAGCGCCGCTGAATATCCAAAGACGTCCGGAAGCCACAGAATCTTATTATCTGTTTCAAACTCATCTTTAAAGAACTTTTTCCCATGCATGAACTGACGGACAAGAGCTTCACCTGATGCCAGATTACAGTCTGCTTCTACAAACATACCACCCTCTGTCTCCCAGCGTCCTTCTTTTACACGCTCTTTGATTTGTTCATAAACCTGTGGTGCATTTTTCTTTACATATTTATACAGCTGAGGCTGGCTGGACATGAAAATATATTCCGGATATTCTTTCATCAGATTTAATACCGTTGAAAAACTTCTCACGGATTTGTCTTCTGTTACCTTTAATGTCCATAACCATGCACAGTCAATATGTGTATGACCTACGCAGCAGACAACCGGTTCCTGTTCTTTGTCACAATGTTTCTCATAAAATTCTTTTGTAATAAATTCCTGTGCGCTTTCCAGGCTCTCGTAATATTCCGTTGAGCCTTCTTTTCTCATATCCAGAAGATTCAGAGAATCATTTAAAGCCTGAATAATAGTAATATACGCTTTGTCATCTGGATTTAACAGACGTGCTGTTTCGTATGGAACAGAAAGATCATAGAAATACTTCTCTGTTTTTCTGTCCAGAACTTTTAATTTTGAATCCAGCTTCAGGCTGAAATTCTGGTCTCCTGTAAAAGCAGAGAGAATAATTCTGTACTGTGTTCCGGCTTTTGCCTGTTCTGCAAGGATAATTTCTCTGTGATTTACATCCAGTCCCTGTACAAGCGTACCATTTACATAGATCGTAAACTGTGGATTGGTCGCATCCCACTCTGCTTCTCTTCCTGTCAGAAGTTCATATACGACACATTTTCCATCAAATTTTTCCGGAACAGTTACAAAAGTCTCAAACCAGTAATACTCTCTGTGACCGCCCCAAAGCTCTGTATTTGTAAATTCTTCCCAGCCAGAAGTATCAAGTTCTGACACATTCTCAAATCTTTTATCTGTTTTGATCATTCGATACTTCTGAATCGGCATACTTTCCGGATAAATCTGTTCTTTTAAATATTCCAGCATTTTGCCAATGCGTTCTTTAATGAAAACCATTTTTTCTACCTCCCAGTCATTGTAATTTAAAAGTATCAACCTTTTGCAGCACCTGACATTGTGAATCCTTTTGACATGTAATTCTGTGACAGAATGTACAGTATGATAGATGGCAATGCATAAATTACAGAAAATGCTGCCAGTGGTCCATAACTGATAGAACCATGCTGTCCAAAGAACTGATACAGAAGAACTGCTGCCGGCTGTTTATCCGCACTGCTTAACAAAATGTACGGAATAAAGAAGTTACCCCAGCTTCCCGAAAATGTATAGATAAATACTACGCAGATTCCAGGGAACATCAGCGGAGATACAATCTTTCTGATGGACTGCATGGTGGTTGCACCATCCACCCATGCCGCTTCTTCCAGTTCTACCGGAATCGCATCCATAAAGTTCTTCATCAGCCAGATTCCATATGGTAATGCAGAAGCTGATAAATACAGGATAACACCTGGAATGCTGTCAAGTAACCCTATTTTCAGAAACATTTTATATACAGGAACGATTACAGCAATCATTGGAAGTGCTGTCATAAACAGAATTCCGTACATAAGGCCTTTTTTATAACATAAGTTATATCTGGAAAGAGGATATGCTGCCAGTACTGAAATCACACATACAACCAGTGCCTGTACCCCGGCAATTACAAGACCGATTCCAAATCCCTTTAAATTACTTGCATTTGTAAGAACATTTGCATAGTTACTGAACGTCCACTGATCCGGCCATTTCAAAGACTGATTTGCTCCCATATCAAATGATGCAACAACCAGCCAGATAAGAGGAAGCACAAATACAAGTGCTATAATGGCCAGCAATATATAATGAAGTGCTTTTACAGATCTTTCACTCATTACTTTTCCTCCTAATCATCTGATTTTAATAATCTGGTATAAATAATACTGCACACAGCACCTACAAACAGAAGGATCATACCTACTGCTGTTCCCTGTCCTAACTGGAAGTTCTTCAGTCCCTGATTGTACATATAGATTGGAAGTGTTGTGGTAGACATGCCAGGACCGCCTCCTGTCAGCGCCCAGATCAGACCAAATACACCTAAAGTAGAAAGGGTGTTCAACATCGTGTTCGTAGCAATTGTATCTTTGATACACGGAACAATAATACGAACCAGTGTCTGAATTCTGTTAGCTCCGTCTACACGGGCAGCTTCTTCTATATCTCCGGATACGTTATCCAGTGCAGACTGGAAGTTCAGCATTGAGAATGCGGTACCATGCCATACGTTAGCAATAATGATCGTCATCATCGGATGACCATAAATAAAGTCAACTCCCGGAATATGAAGTGTTCCGATAATCTTGTTAAATGTACCTGAAACATCAAAGAATGCCAGACAGCAAAGGGAAACAACGATCTCCGGCATAACCCATCCTGCCAGGATACATGGACCAACAACGCTTCTGAAAGCTTTTGCCTTTCCCTTCATGAAATATGCAATCAAAAAGCCTAGAACAGACTGGCCTACAAGGCTTCCAATCAGGAAGATAAATGTGTTTCTGATACTTACAAGTGTATTTGGATCAGAAAGAATTCTTTTATAATTTTCAAGACCAATAAACTGAAAGTTCTGCGCTGCTGCTCCTGTAAGAGCCATATTTGTAAAAGAATAGTATACCGTCAGAACAATAGGAATAATGAAAAATGCCAGCAGTAACACCAGTGCCGGAATCAGAAGAACTGATTTCTTAGCCTGGTCTGCCCAGTATTTCTTTTTCAAGGAACGCTCCATTACGACTTCCTCCTTTTAATCTGTATTTTTTTCAAAAACAAAGGCGCTGCCTGTACAAGACAGCACCTTTGTGACATCCGCCTGAAACTTCAGGCGTTTATTACTGTTCTGCTACGTTGTCTTCGCCTACAGTTCTTGATACATCTGTATTATACTGTTTCATTGCATCTTCAACACTTGTTCCGGATACTACGGATTCAACCATAGACTGAATGTATGTTGATACAGAAGAGTACTGATCATTCTGTGGTCTGAAATATGCAGTATCAAGGAATGAAGTTGCCTTTTCAAAGAATGGCTGTGCAACATAATCTGCTTCTTCCGCTACATCTGTTCTTGTACAGATATTTCCCTGATCCAGGATTGCTTTCAGATAAACTTCAGGGCTCATCATGTGTTCCATGAAATCGAATGTAATATCTTTGTTGTCAGCATTTTCCGGAATAGAAAGTGCCCAGCCGCCTGACATTGTAACAGTTCCAGGATCCTGTCCTTCGTTTGTAGGCATTGCTGCAAGACCTACTTTGTCCTGATAATCTTCCCATGGAGAAGCTCCTGTGTCTTTCCAGTTACCTGTAACCCAGATACCATCAATGCTCATACCAAGTTTGCCCTGCGGCATATACTCTCTTGCAGATGTATTTCCAGCCTGTCCGTTTAATACGAGAGATAAGGATGGTCCATATCCATTAGAATAAATGTCATTCAGGAAATTCAGAGAATTTTTGATTCCGTCACTGCCTGTGATCCATTTATTGTCATCATTGAGCAGTTTCTCACCTGTTCCATAGAGAAGCATTTCATAAGTCTGCATGGAAGTAGCTTCACCTGTAGCTTTACCGGAGTTACACCAGAATGGAACTACATCTGGGCATTTCTCTTTGATTGCCGCACATGCATCCAGAATATCCTGCCATGTTTTTGGTTGCCACTCATTGTTTTCATCAAGAAGACCTGCTTTTTCATATACTTCTTTGTTATACCAAATGCCTCGTGTATCTGTGCAGTATGGAAGTGCATACGGTACTCCATCAACACTTACCATATCTTTCATAGAATCATAATATTTTCCGTCGTTCCAGTCATCGTAATCTTTTACATAGTCTGTAAGATCTGTAAGATATCCTGCCGCAACATCGTTTGGAAGCTGGAATGTATCCTCGCATACCAGATCCGGGCATGTTCCCTTGTCAGCAAGCTGTAATGCAATCTTTGTGAAATAATCACCTTCTGATGCTGTGATCGGAGCTACGTCCAATTCTACTTCATCTTTTTTATCCCAGCTGTCATATGCTGCCGTAACCCACTGATATAACGGTGCAACAGACTGATCTGATCCATCATCACGATATGTAAATGTAATTTTTGTTTTTCCGCCCTTGTCTTTTGCATAAGCCGAAACTGTGCTCAGTCCCATACCCATTACCATTGTTGCAGCTAATGTAACTGCTAATACCTGTCTCCTTTTTTTCATAGCTTATCGCTCCTTTGCTTTTGATGAACTTATATTAACATTACAAAAAAGATTTTGGTATTCCAGATTTTTGATATTGTGGGGTGTATTTTGACATTTATATCAAAAAAAGCCCGCTTTGCGGACTTTTTTTATACACATTTATCGTTCAAGAATACTGACTCGTACTGCGTCCTGTATATTTTTTGCAATAATTTCAGGAGATTCGGTGTTCCCTTCCAGACATTCATTCACTCCCTCAGCCAGTTCTTCAGCGATAGAAAACCATGCCTCATTTACAACGATTGCATGATCCTTGTTCTCCGTTTTCAGATCTTTCATCAGAGAATTTTTTCCCTCATAATAAAATTCCTCATCATTTTGATAATCTTCCCCAAATGCCGGTATCACCTGCATTCCTTTACACAATCCCATATATGTTTTCTCTTCAAATAAATAATTCAGAAATGTATTTGCTTCCGCACTGGCATTGACCGTAAGCCCGATGTCATCGCCTGCATCAAACGTCCAGTCAGATTTTTCCCCCGGAAGCTGTGCCACGCCTACTTCAAAAGACGGCTTATTTTCCCTGATAACCGCTTCCATACTCAGCTGGCTGATCATCATTCTGACCTCACCTCTTGAAAAAGCATTCGCCAGATCTTCCTGATTCAGATTTATGATATCCGGCGGAAGAATTTCCTTCTGTTTCATATACTGAAGATCTGCAAAAGCAGAAATACCTGCATTCTGCTCGATCGTATAAAGATTTCCCTGCTTTGCATACAACATCAACATAAAAAACCTGGCACTTTCTTCACTGTCACGGGCTGCAAAACCAAATCCATAACTTCCCTTAGCTGCTATTTTCTCCGCAGTTTCCATAAAAGAGCTCCAACTGGAAGGTACACTTAGCCCTTTTGTATCCATTGCATCTTTGTTATAGAACAATATATACGGATCTGATGTCAGAGGTTTTCCATAATAATTACCATTATACATAACACTGCTCCACAGCTCTGTAAGAGTACTTCTTTTCATTTTTCCCGTAACCTGGTATGTTTTAAAAATCCCCATTTTGATCAGCGACTGCATCTGTACACTACTGCAGATTACGATGTCTGCCATATTCTGTTCATCCTGGCGCAGTGCGATTTCTCTTTTATAATTTTCTCTTGGAATATATTCGATCTGGATTTTTGTGCCTGCATGGCTTCCTTCATATTTTCTGGCAACTGTATTCAGGGCATTTCTCTGATCATGAGTTGTATAAGGTGCCATGATCTTCACCACATTCTCATACTCTTCTGTTTTTTTCTCCATGTCCGGATTGTTCTGTTTAAAAAACATAATAATGACCACAATGATACTGACACACAGAATCCAGACTGTTCTCCATAAGAATCTGACTTTTTTCAAATCTCTTTCTCCTTTCTGAACTCTGAAGGGGTCATGCCACATAATTTTTTGAACACAGACACAAAGTATTTCTGATCTCTGTATCCCACTGCCTCTGCAATCTCATAGACTTTACTTTGCCGGTCGGACAAAAGCATTCTTTTCGCCATGCTGACGCGAAAATTCTGCAGAAATGAGATAAATTTTGTTCCTGTTTCCTGCTGAAATAATCTGCTGAGATATTCCTGGGAAACGTTGCATAAATCCGCAGCTTCTGCCAGAGAAACTTCCGGCTTACTATAATTTTCTCTCACAAAAGATATTGTTTTTAATATAATCTCATTATCTGTAATACTAATTTCATTGAAATTGTGTACCACAAAATTTAGCATTTTCTGAAACAGATATGTAAGCTGTCTTTCTGTAAAACATCTCAGCATACTGCTTACAATATACTGTCCTTCCTCACTTCTGTTTTTGCCTGATGTATCCTCTTTTGCAATTCCCATAGAAAAGCGAATCGTATACTCTTTAATCTGATCCGGATGAAAGTTTCCCTCGATCACTTCCCGTATAAATTTCCCGCCAATCTCATTTACTTTATCTTTATCCTGCTTCAGAATCTCTTTCTGAATCGCCGTTTCCAATGCAGAAGGATACTCTGTGATTTCAAAATGGCAGTTATTGGCAGTCTCCTCATCGATTATCTTTCCTTTTTTCATATGAAACCCATATGGCAGCATCTCTTTCAGATGTGACAGATCTTCATTCAGATTTTTGATGCCGTAATCAGTTGTATAACTGCACACAAATTCTGCAACTTCTGTAAGTTCCGGCACAATGCGCTTCTCCAGCACCCATTTAAGCATTTTGTTTTTCTCTGTATCTGTAACAAGAACCACATATGCGCCACTCTGAAAAAGCGGAATCAGATAGTAATTCTGGATACATTGGACATCCAGTGCTTTTCTTGTCTCATACATCATCTCATTCAGCACTTCCTGTGCCTGACCGCCCAGGTAAAAATACAGCAGTGAAATCTTAATATTCTCATTAACGCCAAGAACTCTTTCCAACGTTTCCCGGTTATCCTGCTGTTTGTTTACATACTCCAGCAGCAGACTTTCCGGCGAAATCTGCTCCGCTTTTTTGTTCTCTATTTTACTCTCGGCATTTTTGATAACTTCCATAAAGTTCTCAATCTCTATCGGTTTCAGTATATAATCCAGCGCATGAAGTTTTATCGCCTGATGTGCATATTCAAATTCTGAGTATCCGGTCAGAAAAATAATCCCTGTTTCACAACCACGTGCCCGCATCTGTTGCAGCATTTCCAGTCCACTCATTCCAGGCATGCGGATATCTGAAATCACAAGATTCGGCTTTTCTCTTTCCACAGCTTCCAGTCCTGCTGCTCCATCTTCCACAGCTGCTACAATCTCATGTTCTGTATAGTGCTGAATAATTTTCACAATTCCTTCTCTTGATTTGGGTTCATCTTCCACTAATACAATTCTCATCGCATTTCCTCCATCTCTCCACAAGGAATCTCCATGGTTATTTTGGTTCCCGTTTCATCTGATTCCACCCTGAAACTGCTGGCATTTCCATAGTACAGGTTTAATCTGGCAATTACATTCCGCACCCCTATACTGGTTTCTACTTTATCCGTTGCATAATCATAATGATTCAGCAGATCTACCAGTTCCGGCTTCATTCCACGTCCATTGTCTGCCACGATTATCCGAAGTTTCTGTTCGTCTGACTGTGAAATCTCTATGTACAGTTCATCCACCTCCGATTTTCCCGGAAATCCATGCACAAGTGTATTTTCCACCAATGGCTGCATAAGCATTTTATGTATCTTAACATGGTACAGACTCTCATCTGCTTTCAATGTTGATAAAAAGGAATAATTCAGTCGTTCCTGCTGTAAATGAATGTATTTCTTCAGATAGGTCAGCTCATCTTTTAATTCCACAATTTCATTGCTTCCATGAATACTGTATCTCATAATTGCTGCCAGTTCTGTAAGCATTTTGCTGATCGCATATTCATTTTTATCCACTGCCATCCAGTTGATGGCATCCAGGGTATTGTATAAAAAGTGAGGATTGATCTGTGCTTCCAGTGCCTGAATTTCTGCATTTTTCTCCTTCAGCATTGCTATACGCTCCATGCGCTCAGACTCCTCTATTCGTTTCGTCATTCTGTTAAAATGCCTGGATATACGCATAAATTCTGTACCTGTAATGCAGCTTTCCTCCATCTGTTCTTCGCCGCCTTTTGTAGCGCGGTCCATAACATCAAGGATATATCGCATAGATCTGTCCACATCATTCGATGTATACCAGGCCAGCAAAATGCACAAAACCGCTGCCAATGCACCCACCAGTACAATGATTACTGAAATATAGGCAAAATTACGCATTCCATAATTCACGTCCTGGATATTCAGCACATATATCTGATTTTTCAGGATTCCCTTGCTCTTTACTCTCAGCGCTGTCTTTTGCAGGATTTTTCTGGTTTTCACATATTTCAAAGCGGCTTTTTCTATCTCTTCCTGTGTAAAGACCGCTTTCTTTTCTCTGTCCAATTCCAGTTTCTGAGGTTTCCAGTTATTCTCCGCAGAAGATATTACATTTCCCTTATTATCTGCAATCAATGTAACATTAGATTTTGTATTTCCTGAACTGTATATATATTCAAGCATTGTTTCATCAAAACACAAAATCACAAAGCCAACCGATCCCTTCTGATATTCAGAGAAATCCGTTAACTGATGGACAACATACATACAGTTATAGATTCCATACCCTTCCTGTGCGATACAGACAGATGGCAGATAAATCGTTCTTCTCTCATCTTTTATCAGTTCCATTGTATTATTGTTTTTGATCTTGTTTAAATCAAAACAAAAGCTGCTTTGCCCTGACTGCGTAACTGTATCATAAAAGCAAGTATCATAATGTGTTCCAAAAATAGCGATTCCAAGAACTCCCGAATTATTATAGCACAGTTCCTGTAAACGTTCCCCGATTTCATGTTCCGCCTGATATCGTTCGGAATTATCCCAACGGTTGATTGGTTTCAGCCTCTGTGTATAAAATTCATCCGTATAAATTCCCTGTATAATTTTTTCATATCCTTTATAGAAATTTTCAATATTCGAAGCATTCTGTTCCAGATTAGCCTGAATCAGTTCACCGGTCTGTGTTCTGACAACACTTCCACTTAACTGATAATTCAACACTAGAATACAGCAGATTGGTACAATCGACATAACCAACGATAATGCTAGCAGTTTTTTCGCTACTGCAAGACTCTGAAATTTATTCCAGATTTTTTTCATATTAAACTCCTGTTTTCTTTTTTATATGGATAATATTTGATAATTTTCCTGGAAATAGTTTTGTATGAACGAGTGCCAAACCGCATCTGTCAGAAAAAATAATTCTTGTACAGACACTGGTACACTTTTTTGCAAACAGAACTGTACCAAGCAACTGATAACAAAATATAACATTCTACATGCAATTGTCAATGGTAGGATCTGATTATAAAGCACAAAACTTCAGTCTTATTAATAATGATTCAAACTTCCCATCTAAAATTAAGACATAAATACTGGCTTACTTATCGCGGAAAAAATAAGCAGAGAATACGAAAAGTTAAGAAAAAGCTTAAAGAAAATCCTATTGTCGAATGTAATAAAATTCAAAACAGTTATTACCCAAACTTATTTTCGAAGTTTATCTAAGTAAATAGTTTACGTAATCAGAGTTATATTGATTATTCTTGCCAAATCATGTTTGGAATCTTATATTATAAACTATAAATATATAAGCGAAATTTTTCGAACATGTAAGAAATGACACAAACATTTAATGATGTCAGAGGGTTGAAAAATGGCAAACTATCATTGATACCACAGAACTGGACAATGCCATCAGAAAAAGAATAATTACTCTCTTATCTGTTGTTATAGTCATTGCAAAGCAGATGCATTTATGAAGTATGATAGAAACAATAAATATTGAAAGCAAAAATTTATCTTCAAAATAACCTTGTATACAATTTCTGAGCATTTCATAAAATTTGAAGAAATAAGTCAATCATAATTTTTGTTGTATAATATTTTGTAGTGTAAAATCACTTCTTTATGATATTTTAATCAAACTCATTATACAAAAAAATCCTATACAGCATTTCCTTGATGAAAAAATTGTAAAGTAGTGTCTGAAAAGAAATAAAATAATTGCACAAAATATATCTTCTAAATTATCAGCCAGCTTTGGACGACACCTAACCAAAACAGAAAATATAAAAAACAATTCATATAGCGCAATTCTAAATCAATTACATTTTAATAGAAAAGTGATGCCTGCCAAAAGAAAATCGCAAATTTATATAAATTTTTCTGAAAAGATCAGTATTCTCATTCAATTTAGATATTTTTCTAGATTTACAAAAAAATATGTAGACTTTTAAATTTTTCAAAATGGCAGGCTATAAAATAAATTTATCTTTCAAAGCTGGGAACTTTACATTCTTGCTTTTCAAAATTGTTATTACGCTTTATCATATCAGACATCACTTCTCTATGATTCTAAAGAACTCCAGAGCTGTTTTTCTGTTTTTACTATTTTTTCAGTTTCGATTGCTTGCTCAAGCATAAAAGATAAATAAGTATCCTGAAGTGCTTCGCGTAATGAATAAAATTCAGTTCCACTTTCTGTGAAATTTTTCATACATGCAAGGCAAGATGCTACAGCAATCTCATCATCATTCATTCTTGCAGGATAAAAGGGATTTTGATAAATTTGTTTATCCAAAAACAGAATTCCCTTATGTGCCCATTCACTATTATTATTTATGCCTACATCCACTCTATGGAGAGATTGTTCTATTGGTTGATTAGATGCATTCAGAAATCTTACAGTATTATCATTAATTTCCCCCCGAACACCCCGAACATTCCAGCGTCGTGTACGAATTTGTGAAAAATACTGTTCACCTTCAAAATCCATAAAAGCATTTTTTCCATTTTCAAATTGCATAAAAGCCCAGTCTCTATCTTCTTGAATAATAGTTCCACTTTCATCAAAACCATTTCGACCATTAGTAGCTGTTACTTCTGACCAGAATTTTTTTCCCTGAATAACACAATTTTCGTATTTAATACCGAGAATTTTTCGGAATATGCTGATTGCATGATATCCGTGAAGCGCAGACAGCATAGCACTAGATGTTGTGCCCAAGTAACCTTGCCTGATAATATCTAATATACTTGCGTAATAAGGTTGAAAAAAATATTGTTCTACAATTTGTATGCGTCCATTATATTTTTGAGATAATGTCCATAATTCATTTAATTCTGCAATATTTTTTCCGGGAGGTGTTTCACAGAGTACAGGAATTCCTTTTTCCATTAATTGTACGAGATAATCTTTTACAATTTCCCGTGGAACACAAAGAACAGCAAAATCCGGCTTTCTGGAAAGTGCTTCGTCTAAATCAACGGTAGTAAAAACATGTTCCTGTAATGCAACTTCTTTTGCACGAGTTTCTGTACGTAATACACCTGCACATATTGAAAACTGTTCTGGTAAAAGTTTTGCAATTCGGTAATAAAAGTCGGCCCTCCAACCATATCCAATAACCATATAATTTGCTTTCATCTGTTTTCACCTTATCCTTTCACTTTAGTGGCTATCATACTGGCAATAATATATTTTTAAAGAATTATAAAAAATATTAACATTGGCAATACAACTATCAAAATACAGTAAAACCATCTTGCCAGCCCTTGTTTGAACGTCCAAAAAAATTACAAATTACCGTGAAGATAGTTGATTTTTTGCAAATTTTAAATAGAATGATGGAATCACAAAATTATTCCATACATCAATAATGGTAATACAATGTTAGTTATCATAATTTATTTTAAGATTAGAAGTAATACCTCAATAGACATTTGCCACAAATTACAACCGTCCATTATGGATATTTCATCAATTTCCTGCGGTACTCCTTTGTAAAACAACAGAATATCGTAATGGTAAAAGGAATCCATAATGAACTAAACATACAAATTACTGAGAATAAATTACCATATATATGCAAATATTGCAATACAAAAGGAACGGATATACTCTGTAAAATTAATGTAAGACAAAAAGCTCACTAGAACTTTTCACACCAATAAGGTGGGTTGAACTTTTCTAAAAAAATGGAACTCGTAGCAAGACACAAATCCCATTTTAGGTATAAAAAGTCTTAGTTAGTTTATTATCAAAACTCCATTTATCACATCATCTGCTATCTATGCTGAGTAAAATTCACAAACCTGAAGTGCTTATCCATCTCATCACCGATCAATCCAATCACTTTCCCCATGGTAAATGCCGCCAACACTGTTCCAATTCCAAGTCCGTTGATATGTCCCAGGATCAGTCCGGTCATACAGGCAGTAATCGTCAGGCAGATCACATCAAAAGAAACCTTAACCTTAGAATATTTCACCTTTATAATCTCTGACAGCTCACGAGGAAACAGATCCGTCGGAATGATTGGAAGACCACATCTGTTAGAAAGTGCAATTCCTATGCAGATCAGCAGATAACTGATCACAAAATATAACACTCTGAGCGGAATTGTCTTTGGCAGGATATTGATCCATGCCTCATTAACATCCAGCAGTTCACTGAATGCAAATCCAACCAGAAAACTGCACAGATAAGCAGGTACAAATTTTTTTCTCAGTATCATCAGACTTAAGATCAGAAGTGCCTGAAAAATATAAGTCCATGTTCCCAGTGTGATTACCGGAAATACTTTTTCAAATGCATAAGGAACACTGGATATGGCAGATATTCCGGAACCGGAATACAGCATCAGAATAACAGCAAGACTGTTGATCATGACTGCTGTCACCAATGCCAGCTCTCCTCTGAAAATATGTCTCGAATCTTCTTCTCCATTTGTTTTCATAACAGTTCTCTCCTCTGGAGCGTGTTTCAAACACGCTCTAACACAAACAAAGGACTGCTGTCAGAAAGTATTTTCTGTCATACTTTTCTGACGGCAGACCCCTGTGGCTTTTACATCTTATATTTTCTGAAAATATTATTTTTTATCGAATCAGGCAGGTAGATTTCCCACTTCGACTACTGATATTTTCCTGACTTACTCAACTGTGCAGACGCGGATCAGATTTGTTCTTCCCGGAATTCCAAGCGGTACACCACCGGCAAATACAATAGTGTCGCCAACTTTTACAAGTTTATGCTTCTGTGCTGCTTCGATTGCTCTCAGGCAAAGGATCTCAGAACTGTATTCTTCCTTGGTCAGCATCGGATAAACACCCCAGGACAGATTCAGCTGGCGAAGGACTCTCTCAGAGCTTGTACATGCACCGATCAGACATCCTGGTCTGTGTTTGGACATCATATGAGCTGTACTTCCAGATTTTGTCACTGCAAGGATTGCACTGGCCTTCAGGTCGATTGCGGTCAGACAGGTTGCATGTGCGATTGCATTTGTAATATCTGGATTCTCATTTCTGTCTGTTTTCTTAAAGATTGTATTGTAATCAATATTCTGCTCCATATGTTCTGCAATACGGCTCATCATCTGAAGTGCCTGTACCGGATATTTACCGGCTGCGGTTTCTCCTGAAAGCATAGTTGCACTTGTTCCCTGGAAAATCGCATTGGCAACGTCTGTAGCCTCTGCACGGGTTGGTCTCGGATGAGAGATCATGGAGTCAAGCATCTGTGTTGCTGTAATAACCGGTTTTCCTGCTGTGTAAACTTTCTGGATGATTTTCTGCTGGATAACAGGTACATATTCCGGCGGGATCTCAACACCCATGTCACCTCTGGCGATCATGATGCCATCTGCTGCTTCAATAATCTCGTCGATATTGTCAACACCCTGCTGGTTCTCAATCTTTGCAATGATCTGAATCTCTTCACCGCCGTTTTCTTTCAGGATTTTTCTTACTTCGCGGATATCGTTTGCAGTACGTGTAAAAGATGCTGCAACGAAATCAAATCCTTCCTGGATACCGAAGAGAAGATCATCATGGTCTTTTTTACTGATGAATGGCATCTTCAGGTTTGCACCCGGAACATTGACACCCTTCCTGTCGCCAATCACACCTGCATTAATAACCTTGCAGACAATGTCCTTTCCTGAGATGTCCTGAACCTCCAGGTCTACAAGTCCATCATCAACCAGAATATGTCCGCCCGGCTGCACATCCTTATAAAGCTCTTTATAAGTAATGCTTACGCACTCATTAGTTCCTTCAATATCTTTATTTGTAAATGTAAAAATCTGTCCTTCTTCCAGAGAAACCTTGCCATCCTTGAAGCATCCAAGTCTGATCTCCGGTCCCTTTGTATCAAGAAGTGCTGCAACAGGTCTGTCATATTTCTTGCGAAGTTCTCTCAGTTTCTGGATACGGCCTCTCTGCTCATCGTGAGGTCCATGTGAGAAGTTGAAACGTGCTACGTCCATTCCCTCTCTCACAAGCTGCTCCATAACATCGCCCTTATCAGTAGACGGTCCCATTGTACAGATAATTTTGGTTTTTCTCATTTAATCTTTCCCTCCAAACTGTCAACTCAATTTTATCTATTTTATTCCTGTAAAATAATGTAATAAAATGTTACCTGTTTCTATAAATGAAAATATTAAATCAAATAAAAATTACCATTATTGAGACTATCTGTCAATATGGAATTTCGGCTTATTTTTGTTGATATTTGACAAAAAAATAACATACTTTTGTTGCAAATGTCACATATATTTTTGCCGATCCGACAGTTGGAAAATTTTTCACCCATTCTTATCAAAAACCAAAATCTGCATAATCTTCCGGCAGGAATCTGTGGTAAATGATATGGCATCCTTCGTCTTTAAAACAATAATAATAAGGATCTGATCCGTCATCAAAGCGGATCATCACATCAAACTCCTCGTTATCCATTGGTTCAGTAATGATTTTATCTGAATAAGAATGGAACAGTTCTTTAATTTCATCTATCGTACATCCATGTCTGCCAACCAGTTCGATCAATGCCTTGATGAATTCATTCTCTTTCATATTATTATGTACATATTCGGAAGCTTTTTCCGAAACAGTGAAGCAGAAACGATCTCCTCTGTGTGATACTGCTACTTCACCAAATTTCTCTTCTATATAAGAAGGAAAATCTTTTAAAATCTCTATCATGCCTGCAGCATCCGTCTTATTGCCAAAGAAATGATTCAGGGAACTGAGCGGATAATAAAGGCTGATCTTCTCCTTCATATATCCAAGCTTCGCCTGTTCCTCTTTGATCACATCGATCAGACTGGTTTCTAATCTGTTATAGTTCATTTATTTTCCCTCCTGAAAATCTGTCCTTTTGCTTTTTCTGGTTAATATTTTATCAGACATTGCCCGAAAATCAATGCATTTCTTTTTCAATTGTACGCCCGCCAAAACAATTTCAATGTTTTCTTTTTCATACAAAAATAAAGAGCTTGCGAAACTGTCCTTTTTTTCTCCCTCTGACAAATAACTCTGACTGGATAAAACAAAACAGATAAAACCAACCACTTCGTTGCTTTTTTAACCAAATAACTGCTTGATTCAGTTAAAAAAACAGCGTTCCGAATATTATTTATATCCGAAACGCTGTCATTATTCCAGTTATTTCACTATGTATTTAATCCCAGTTCTTACGTCCATAACGAAGTGTCACATCATAGATTTCCTTCTGGAGTTTCTTTGTAAGATCTCTCTTCTTAATTCTCCACTTCCAGTTCATACCAACTGTAGATGGTTTATTCATTCGGAATCTGTTGTCCAGTCCCATATAGTCCTGCATTGGGATAACGCAGACACGCGCAGCACTGCGCATGATCAGACTAATGAAACACTTATACAGTTCTTCTTCCGGTGTTGCATGATCACACAGATAATCTCTCGCCAGTTTTCTCTCAGCTGCTGTGATGCTATTCCACCATCCCACGATAGTTTCATTATCATGGGTTCCTGTATACGCCACGCAGTTCTCCGGATAGTTATGTGGCAGATAATCACTGGCACATCCGGAATCTCTGGAGTCAAACGCAAATTCCAGAACCTTCATTCCCGGGAATCCGCTCTCATATACCAGATGACGTACGGAATCTGTCATATATCCCAAGTCCTCTGCGATAACCTGCTTCCATCCAAGCGCCTGTTCAATCTTACGGAACAGATCAATTCCGGGACCCTTTTCCCAGTGTCCGCCTCTTGCATCTTTATCTCCGTATGGAATAGAGAAATATTCATCAAATCCGCGGAAATGATCGATTCTTACAACATCATACAGTCTGAAGCAGTAACTCATTCTGGAAATCCACCACTGATATCCTGTATTTCTGTGATAATCCCAGCGATATAACGGATTTCCCCATAACTGACCGGTTGCAGAAAAGCCATCCGGAGGGCATCCTGCTACTGCCAACGGTACATTGTCCTGATCCAGCTGGAACAACTCCGGATGTGCCCATGCATCAGCACTGTCCATGGCAACATAAATCGGAATATCTCCAATGATCTGGATTCCTTTTGAATTTGCATAGGATTTCAGTTTCATCCACTGCTCATAAAACTTAAACTGCATATACTGCTGGAATTCAATATCAAAATAGAGTTCTTCACGATAATAATCCATGGCATTGTTCCAGCGGAGTCTGATATCCTCAGCCCATTTGGTCCATTCTACACCTTCGAAACGGTCTTTTACTGCCATAAACAGAGCATAATCTGACAGCCACCAGCTGTTCTCTGCTACGAATTTCTGATAGTCAGGATTCTTGCTGATATCACTGTTCTCGTATGCTTTTCTCAGAAGAGGATAACGGCCTTTGTAGATTTTTTCATAATCTACCTCATCAGGCTTCTTTCCCCAGTTAACTTTCTCGCAGTCTTTCTTATCAAGAACTCCTTCTTCCACAAGTGTATCCAGATCAATAAAATATGGATTACCTGCAAATGTAGAGAAAGACTGATATGGAGAATCTCCATAGCTGGTCGGTCCCAGTGGCAGAATCTGCCAGTAAGTCTGTCCGGCTTCCTTTAACCAGTCTACAAATTCATATGCACTTTTGGAAAAACATCCGATGCCATAGTCTGATGGAAGGCTGCTGATCGGCATTAATATTCCTGCTGCTCTTTTTCCCATGATTCTTGTCTCCTTCGCCATTCTTCACTTTTACCGCCTATACTTTATCTAGTGTACATATAAGCAGTTTTTCTATACCTTATGCGCAATTGTTTTTTTTATTATATCTATTTTTTGTGCAAATTGCAATACAACTTTCATGTTATCCATTTTTTCGTGAAAATTACTAATCATTGCTTAGTTCTTTTCGTCATCTTCCATATTAAACACCAATCATTTCCACTCAGAGCATTGTCGTCAAGCGGATATTCACAATCTGCTTCGCTACGCAGCTCTATACCGAATAACTGCTCCGCATTTCATCAGAAGGAGCTTATTTTTTATCCATATCAAAAACTTATAATTTCAATGCAATATTGCTATTTTACGTTTCTTTTCCGATATGATAGGATATACTTGGTTAAAAAAATAACAAAGTATTACTCCAATCTATACACATCAAAACCAAAGAAAGAGGTAAGAAAATGGAAGACAACAAATTATGTCTCGAAAAGCAGCCTTTAAATCAGGAAATGCTTGACAAAATCGATGCTTACTGGCGTGCAGCTAACTATCTGTCTGCCGGACAGCTCTATCTTCTTGACAATCCACTTCTGAGAAAACCATTAACAATGGATCAGATCAAGAAGAAAATCGTTGGTCACTGGGGAACCGTACCTGGACAGAACTTTGTTTATGCACACTGCAATCGTGTCATCAAACGTTATGATCTGGATATGATCCTTCTTTCCGGTCCAGGACATGGCGGAAACTTCATGATCGCCAATACTTATCTGGAAGGTTCTTACAGCGAAGTTTATCCAAACATCAGCCAGGATGAGGAAGGTATGAAGAAAATGTTCAAACAGTTCTCCTTCCCATGTGGAGTTCCGAGCCACTGTGCACCGGAAACACCTGGTTCCATCAATGAAGGTGGTGAACTTGGTTACTCTATCGCTCATGCTTTCGGAGCTGTATTTGATAACCCTGACTTAATCGCAACTACAGTTGTAGGTGACGGTGAAGCTGAGACTGGTCCTCTGGCAACATCCTGGCAGTCCAACAAATTCCTGAACCCGATCACTGATGGTGCTGTACTTCCTATTCTTCATTTAAATGGATATAAGATCAGCAACCCGACTATCTTCTCCCGTCTTTCTCATGAAGAACTTGAATGCTTCTTCAAGGGCTGTGGCTGGAAACCATACTTCGTTGAAGGCGATGACCCAATGACAATGCACAAGAAGATGGCAGAAACAATGGATACTGTAATCGAAGAGATCAAAGCAATCCAGAAAAATGCTCGTGAGAACAATGATCCAGAGCGTCCGGTATGGCCTATGATCGTTCTTCGTACTCCTAAGGGATGGACAGGTCCTAAGGTTGTTGACGGACTTCAGATTGAAGGTTCTTTCCGTGCTCATCAGGTCCCGATTTCCATGGAAAAACCAGAACATCTTGAACTTCTGAAAGAGTGGCTGGAAAGCTATCGTCCACAGGAACTGTTCGATGAAAACGGATGCCTGATTCCTGAACTGGCAGAACTGACTCCTAAGGGAAATGCACGTCTTGGTGCTAACCCACATGCTAACGGCGGACTTCTTCTGAAAGACCTTCGTCTCCCGGATTTCCGTGACTACGGTATTGAAGTAGAGCCTGGCAAGACAAAAGCTCAGGATATGATCGAGCTTGGCGGATATATCCGTGATATCTTCAAACTGAATGAAGAGAACAAGAACTTCCGTATCTTTGGACCAGACGAAAGTATGTCCAACCGTCTGTACAAAGTATTTGAATATCAGAAACGTGACTGGAACGCAGAAATGCTTGATACTGATGACTGCCTTGCAAGAGACGGACGTATCATGGACAGTATGCTCAGCGAGCATATGTGTGAAGGATGGCTGGAAGGTTATCTGTTAACAGGTCGTCATGGTTTCTTCGCAAGTTATGAAGCATTCATCCGTATCGTTGACTCCATGGCAGCTCAGCACGCAAAATGGCTGAAAGTCTGCAACCAGCTTTCCTGGAGACAGCCGATTGCATCCCTGAACTTCATCCTGACATCCAATGTATGGCAGCAGGACCACAACGGATTTACTCATCAGGATCCTGGATTCCTGGATCACATCGCTAACAAGAAAGCAGACGTGGTACGTATGTACTTACCACCAGACGCTAACTGCTTACTCTCCTGCTTCGATCACTGCATCAAGAGTAAGAACTATGTAAACGCAATCGTAGCTTCCAAGCATCCAAGCTGCCAGTGGCTGACCATGGAGCAGGCTGTTAAGCACTGCACACAGGGTATCGGTATCTGGGAGTGGGCAAGCAATGACTGCGGTGAAGAACCAGATGTTGTTATGGCTTGCTGTGGTGATACACCTACACTTGAAATCATGGCTGCTGTTACTATCCTTCGTGACGAAATGCCAGAACTTAAGATTCGTGTTGTTAACGTAGTCGACCTGTTCAAACTGGAATCCGACCACAAACATCCACACGGCTTAAGTGATGCAGAGTACGATGCAATCTTCACAAAAGACAAACCGGTTATCTTTGCATTCCATGGATATCCAACACTGATCCACGAACTTACTTATGGTCGTCATAACCACAATGTTTCCGTTCATGGATATCAGGAAGAGGGTACAATTACTACTCCATTCGATATGCGTGTTCAGAACCAGATCGACCGTTTCAACCTTGTAAAAGATGCAATCATGCATCTGCCACAGCTTGGAAACAAAGGTTCTTACTTAATCCAGAAGATGAACGACAAGCTTGTTGAGCACAAACAGTACATCGCTGAATATGGCCAGGATCTTGAAGAGATCAGAAACTGGGAGTGGCATAAATAATTTCCAAAAATACCCGATGACAAGTGTCCAAACGTTTAGAGCGGGCAGATATCTGCCCGCTCTGTTATTCATATTCTCTATCTGTCAGGAATTTCTGGAATGCCTTAGATGCAATACTCTGTGGATATTCCGTATCATGGATAAGAATAATATTTCTCTGCGGAAGCGCTTCATTTACTTCTATCTCAAATACTTTACCTGCTGCCAGATCATCTTTTGCAAATTCCTCGGGAAGAAATCCGATTCCCATATTGTAGCGCACCGCCGGAAGAATCATATCAGTAGTTGCTAATTCGACATCCGGAGAAAACTGCAGTCCATTTTTGGCAAAATATGCATTCATGAAGTTTCTGGTAATTGCTTCTGATGTCAGGCTGACCCAAGGATAAGAGGACAACTCTGCCAGTGAAACTTTCTTTCCCTTCAACTCTTCAAAACGTGTTCCGCCAATCAAAATTTCTTTATATTTTCTTACCACTTTCATCTTCAATGGCTCTGACACCTGCAAGAATGCCGATACAACGGCAAGATCTATTTTCCCCTCTTTCAGTGCATTTACAGAATCTGTCGTACTGTTATTTAATATCTTGAAGTGCACATTTGGATATTGAATATTAAAATCTCTGATTGCTTCAAACAGATAACAGTGAAGTGCCGTCTCCGTTGCACTGATATAAATTGTTCCATTTTCCAGGCTGATCAGATTATTCAGGTTATCCTCACCTTTGAAAAACTGCGCACATCCGGCCGCCACATATTCATAAAAAATCCGTCCCTCCGGAGTCAGCTTCATTCCACTCTTGCTTCGTATAAATAATCTACACCCCAATATATTCTCCAGATTATGTATCGTCCTGGTCACTGCCGGCTGACTGGTCTTTAATACGGCCGCTGCTTTGGTCAGATTTTCATATTTCGATACGTAATAAAATACTTTATAATATTCAAAATTCGCGTTCATTTTCTTCCTCGTCCGTCATCATCTAGTATGACTCACGCTAATTAGCGTGAGCCATACTAGTCCACTTTTACGCGCCTATTTTATCACAATTATTTTTTATACACAATCCAAAGCGACAGCCTGTTAATACTTTGCACATTTTAACAAGCAAACTGTCTTTACAATAATTTCTGCTGGCATTATAATTCGTTTGTAATATCAGAATTATGCAATATGTTATCCTGACTTATAACAGTCTTAACTAAATATCATTATTCTCTAATGTGTTATCCACCTATTCTAATCAGGGATGAACACTATTATTAAGGAGTACTACCTATGTCTAAATCAACTCAAAAGAGTCGTGTCCTTGACATGACAGACGGAAACATTGCCAGGCTTCTGCTTTCATTTGCTTTCCCCATTTTTGTCGGGTGTGTTCTTCAGCAGGTTTATAACCTCGCCGATACTGCGATTGCCGGGCATTTACTCGGTGACGATGCATTAGCTCAGATTGGGGCCACTGCTGCCCTTTACAGTCTGATCACTTCCTTCTGTATTGGATTAACCAACGGTCTTTCACTCCCTGTCAGCCGTTGTTTTGGAAGCGGCAAGATGGATGAAATGAGAACATCCGCCTGCTGGATGATCATTTTATCATTTGCAGTCGCAGTTATAATGACTGCCGGATTCCTTATTTTCCGGTATCCGCTCCTTCGGGTTCTTCAGACACCAGAGGACACTTTTGCCGGCGCCATGAGTTATATCACTGTAATTCTGGCAGGAATTCCGCTGACCATGATTTACAATACGGAATCCGGACTTCTGCGCGCGATTGGAAACAGTATCACGCCGCTGATTTTCCTGATCGTCAGCAGTGTAATTAATGTGATTCTGGATGTCTTGTTTATGGGGCCATTACACTTCGGTGTGCAGGGTGCAGCTACCGCTACTATTCTGGCACAGGCTATCAGCGTTATCCTTTGCTCTTTCTATATACTGAAAAATTATCCTCAACTTCATATGAAACGTGAGGATCTGCATGTATCTTCTGGATTTGTAATGGAAATGTTTGTTACCGGAATGAGCATGGCACTGATGAACGCCGTGTTTAGTATAGGAAGTGTTATTTTACAGAGCAGCATTAACGCTTTAGGAAATGTATACATAGCAGCCCAGGTAGGCGGCCGCAGATTGGCAGAGCTTTTTATGATGCCGGGAACTGCCCTTTCGACCAGCACTGCAACCTTTTCCAGCCAGAACTACGGTGCCGGCAAGCGTTCCCGTATCTGGGGCGGGGTGAAAGTTGCTTTCGGTCTTTACCTCATCTGGTGGCTGATCGCAGTTGCTTTCTCAATCTTTATCGCACCTTATGCCGTACGGTTGATCACAGGAAGTACCAATCCGACAGTCATTGACAATGCTCTTCTTTATGTCCGAATCAGTACTGCCATGTTCCCACCGATGTCATTTCTCGTTATTATGCGAAATGCTCTCCAGGGAATGCGCCATCAGCTTTCGCCTCTGCTTTGCAGTGTTCTGGAACTGATCGGTAAAGTTATCTTTGCTTTCTGGATCGTACCGGTAAAAGGCTATATTGCCGTTTGCATTTGCGAACCGGTTACATGGGTAATCTGTTTTGTATTTATTGCCGGGGCTGCATTGATGTTTAGAAATGATTTTAAAGATAAAGCTGAAGCTTCTCTGCATTAATAAAAAAAGCATATCTGTTATACGTTTGATCGGTGTTTGCATCCAGGAGTATTACATTTGTTTCATCTCCATCCAGAATCATTCTGGCACGAAGCGCAGGTTTATGGATTTTTCACTATGATAGTCTTCTTTCATATAATCATCCGGATGGTTATCATTCTGTCCGATTGCAACAACAACTACCTGTGGCGTATATCCTGCAAAATCCCATTCTTTCGCTTCTCCGAAGATCGGATTATAATGAATTTTATTCCACGCTGTTTCCATACCGATAGCTTCAGGTTCATAAAACCATCCTGTATGATCCATCAGAGCAATTCCGCCCTGTTCTCCTCTCAAATACCGCCTTGCGTTTTTTTGCACAATATCATATAATATTTTCAGAACTTATTTATGCAATTAGTATACCAACAAGTTGATTTCTTGAATTAACTTGTTGGTATGCCTGACGAAAGGATACTTTTATGAAACACGAAAAAGACTGGTATAAGGATCTGGTAATCTACCAGATTTATCCGAGAAGTTTTAAAGATGGAAATAACGATGGAATCGGTGATTTAAAGGGAATGATCGAGAAGCTGGATTATCTGAAAGAGCTTGGAATCAATGCTGTATGGATGTCCCCTGTTTATGCTTCTCCAAATGTAGATAACGGTTATGACATTTCCGATTATTTCTCAATTATGGAAGAATTCGGAACCATGGAGGACTGGGAAGCTTTTCGCGATGGTGCACATGAGCGTGGAATCGCCATCATTATGGATCTGGTTTTGAACCATTCTTCTGATAAACACGTATGGTTCCAGGAATCAAAGAAATCCCGTAATAACCCTTACAGTGATTACTATATCTGGCGTGACCCTGCGCCGGACGGTGGTGCTCCAAACTGCTGGATGTCTGTTTTTGGCGGAAGCGCCTGGGAATATGTCCCGGAAAGAGGACAGTACTATCTTCATTTCTTTGCCAAAGAACAGCCGGATCTGAACTGGGATAACCCGGAAACCAAAGAGAAAATTTTTGATATTATCCGTTTCTGGAACGAGAAAGGTGTTGACGGATACCGCATTGATGCCATCAGCTATCTGGATAAAGGTCTGGACGGACGTGCAGATATGAATGAGCCAATCGGTACCGTAGCATGCGTGAATCTGGAAGGAACCCATCGCTACATCCGGGAAATGGTAGCTGAAACCATGGCTCCGGATAACCTGATGACAGTCGGAGAAGTCAACATTAACAATGAACAGGATGCCATCAATTATTCCAGTGCTGCAAGCAAAGAATTTAATATGTCCATTCCTTTTGTTTCTCCGATCGTAGAAATTCAGACCTGGTCACCGGAGAAAATGAAACGTGACCTTAAGAAAGATTACGAAGTTCTGAAAAAAGACGGATGGTGGGCAAGATTCTTAAGCAATCATGACAAACCACGCCAGGTTTCTCTTTATGGAAACGACAAGGAATACTGGGAAAAATCTGCCAAGATGCTGGCAGCTTATCTTCATACGCTTCCTGGTACTCCGTTTGTTTTCCAGGGTGAAGAATTTGGAATGACCAATGTTGCTTATCCTTCAATTGAGGACTATGACGATATTGATACCCGCAATTATTATAAGACCATGATCGAGCAGGGTTCTTCCCCGGAAGAATCACTGGCTGAATCCCAGAGTATCAGCCGTGACAACGCAAGAACTCCTGTACAGTGGGACGACAGCTTATATGCAGGCTTCTCAACGCATAAACCATGGATTGGCGTGAATCCAAACTATAAGGAAATCAACGCCGCCAGCCAGATGAAAGATGACAACTCTGTTTTCAGATTTTATCAGAAACTGATTGCTCTGCGTAAAGAACATCCGGTAATGGCTCATGGAGATTTCAAGCTCTGCTGTCCGGAAAAAGGACCAGTGATCGCATATACCAGAAGCTATCAGGGTGAAACCTGGATGGCTGTGCACAACTTCTCGAAAGAGACACAGGAATTTGCATATAAAGAAACAGAGGTAGAATTACAGTCAGATACCCCTGTAATTATTTCCAATTATGAAGAAAGCACGATTACTTTCCATGGTGAAGTTCTCTCACTCAAACCTTATGAAACTGTCGTTTTTCAATTACGGTCTTGCTAATATTACAGTTTGATTTCGATACCTGTATTCTTAACATAGAAAAAGAGCCCAAAAGAGGCTCTTTTTCTATGCTAACTTCTCATGTTTTCCTACTCAAACCAACACGCGCCATCAATCACATGCTGCGAATGATGGCATTAACTATTTATGCGCTCTCAAGAAACGCCAGAATTTCGGCTTTGGTTTTTGAACTTTTTGTAAAGGCTTCTAACGGTATTTTGCAGTATTTTCAGATTTGTTCAGAAGGCTGTCCAGAAGCTGTGAAATGGTCTGATTTAATACAGGATGTCGCAGATACGGAGCAATCTGACTCATTGGTACAAGAACGAAATCTCGGTTGTGCAGATCAATATGGGGAATATGAAGATCTGGCATATCAATGATTTCCTGATCATAGAACAAGATATCCAGATCCAGTGTCCTCGGTCCCCAGTGGATGATACGTTCTCTGTTTGCCTCCTGTTCTAACTGATGCAGTCGCACAAGCAATTCCTCAGGAGTAAGAAGTGTCCGCATTTTCAGGACTCCATTTAAAAATTCATCCTGATCAGTAACTCCGTAAGGTTCTGTGATAAGATAATCGGAAATTGCCTCTATGCGGCATCCTTTTGTCTCTGCCAGACCACGGATTCCATTGTCTATATACATCTTTTTATCACCCATATTAGAGCCAAAAGCAATGTAAGCAGTATGCCATTTCCGCGTAATTTCCACAGATACGGTTTTCAGAGGAAGACCAACCGGTGCCCAGGGCTTTTCGATCTTCAGAGTGATTTTTTCAAGTCCGGAAAGAGAGCAAAGAAGCATTTCTGCAAGATTCTCTGCAAGAGATTCCAGAAGTTTATAAGTATGTTTTCTGGTGAAATCAGTGATCATATGGCTGACTTCGCCATAGTTTATGGAGGCAGACAACTCATCGGTTAATCCCGCCAGACGTGTTCTGGTAAAAAGCGTGGCAGAAATAACAAATTTCTGTCCCAGAACATTTTCTTCGGGATATACACCATGGTTTGCAAAAACCTCCAGCTCTTTAATTTCTATTTTATCTAATCTGGTCTCATCCATAACAGTAAAGCCTTTCTGTATGTTATTTATATTTACCATCTGTTTTGTGCCAGTAATTTATCTGCGTCCCAGGATTGCTTCTGTCATCTGAATCACACGCTTATTTTCTTTAACATCGTGGACACGGACAAAAGAGCATCCTTTCATTACGCCAATTACACTGGTAGCCAAAGTCCCCTCTACGCGCTGATCTACCGGAAGCTCCAACGCCAGTCCTATCATGGATTTGCGTGATGTACCAAGGAGAACCGGAAATCCCAGATTCTGAAAAAGCTCCAGGTGATTCATTGCTTCCAGATTCATTTCAAATGTTTTTCCAAAACCAATTCCCGGGTCAAGCATGATTTTTTCATCTTTAATTCCAGCCTGTCTTGCAAGATTAACACATTCCTGTGTTTCAGCGAGCATATCAATGACAAAATTTTGATATTCTGTATTAGATTTGTTGTGCATCAGACAACAGGCCACATCATATTTTGCGATCACAGCTGCCATTTTCGGATCATATTTTAATCCCCAGATATCGTTAACCAGGTCAGCTCCTGCCTGGATAGAGCTTTCAGCAACACTGCTCTTAAAAGTATCTACAGAAACAGGAATGTCAAAATGTTTTTTGACCGCTTCAATAACAGGAAGAACTCTCTGTGCTTCCTCATCAGCACTGACAGGAGTATGACCGGGACGTGTAGATTCGCCTCCGATATCAATAACATCTGCACCATCAGCAATCATTGCCTCTGTATGTTTCAAAGCTTCATCCATATGATTCCATTTGCCGCCATCTGAAAAGGAATCAGGGGTAACATTTAAAATTCCCATTATGTAAGTATGATTCTTAGTGTCAAAAAAACGGTTCCCAATTTTCATGAGCAAAGCCCATCCTTTCTTTTGTGCTTATAAAGAAGATCAGTATTCAATTTTCATATTTTTTTTATCATCAGACCAATAGCATTCAGAAGCTGCGGAACATAAAAAACAATTTCTGGACTGCTTATCCGCTTTATAAAGAAGTGCTGTCAGCATACTGCAGGAATCTCCTTTTCGGTGATGTCCAATGGAAGACAGAATCAGTTCTTTTTCCTTCTCTGTAAAGTGCAGATCTGTCAGAATTTCCCTTGCGATTTCTACTCCTGCAATATCATGGGGAATGTTGTACTGATATTGCTGGGCACGTCCGATATCATGAAGAAGTGCTGCTGCATAGATAAGCTCTTTGGGCAGCTCCAGATGTTCCTCCAGTGCATAAATGTACATCAACCGTGCAACATCCAGAAAATGTTCAGGAGTATGACGGCAGAAGATCCGTTCACTCTCAAGTTCCTGTATTTTTTTATAATGTTCCTGATAAACCGGGTGCCTCCAGATCTGATTGACACGATCCATATCTGAAAAATTGTTATTCATCCTTTTACCATAGAAAGGAACATTTTCTGCAGTTCCTTATCTTCTGTAAATGCACCACGGGTTACAGTAGTGATTGTTTTGCTTCCTGGTTTTTTTATTCCGCGCATGGTCATACAGGTATGTTCCGCTTCCAGCATTACCATAATTCCTTTTGGATCCAGAGTACGCTCTAAAGCATCTGCAATCTGAACAGTAAGGCGTTCCTGAATCTGTGGTCTTCTGGAATAAACCTCTACTGTACGTGCCAGTTTACTTAAACCGGTAACTTTGCCGTTGGGGATGTATGCAAGATGAGCTTTTCCATAAAAAGGCATCAGGTGATGCTCACACATGGAGTAAAAGGTGATGTCTTTTTCCAGTACGATTTCATTATTCTCTACAGGAAACTGCTTCAACAGGTGCTGGTCCGCTTCATGGCCAAGACCTCCGTAAATTTCTTCACACATACGGGCAATCCTGTCAGGAGTATCAATCAGACCTTCCCGTGTGATATCTTCACCGATACCTTCCAGAAGCAGACGGACTGCCTGCTCAATTTTCAGTTTGTCAACCATTAAAAAATAACCTCCTTTGTATTTTTGAAATGGAGATTATCCTTTTGACCAAATTAAAAAGGATATCTCCAATTGTGATAGAATGTATGTCGAAAACATTCCCTAACACAATATGAGATATCCTCTTATATTGTTTGCAACGGGTGCGGATAATATACCGTAAGACGCACTTTTCGTTTCAGTGACAACTCCCCATTCACCGAACACTTGACGCATAAAATCCTATTTTGCATATCATTCATTTCGGTATTCAGTATACCATGTAATACGATAATAGAAAAGGTTTTTTCTGACTTTTCAGAATAATTTTTTTCTGCTGCCAGAACTAATAGTTTCGAAGTACACTTTGCAGATATTCTTTATACTGCTGCTTTACATCTTCCGGTCCGTACTGATACCATATTCTCGGTCCAGAATCGTACATAATTCCGTAACACATCTATTTCCATGTTATATAATCTTTCCGGACAAATAATTAATTTCAGCTAACAGATCTGTACCGTCCATCCTGACAATTTCTGGCGCTGTTTTTTCCAGTTAAAGTCATAATACTCCACTTCTATTTCCTGGTATCTAGACTCACGAGCAAACTTAGCCATATACCAGGTTATCCACATAGTGATTCCTTCCTGATGATAATGTGCCTGTGCTTCAACTTTACTGTATCTTCCAATATCGCTATATCGCGCCAGTATCTGCATATCTGTTTCTGTGCCTTCTCTTTTCCTTCGGGATTGTAATATATGTCTTTTCCTCTACTTCTGAAACTCAGAATCTTTCCGTCTCGGAGATACAATAAAGCAATCTTGTCTATTAGCATATAATCCTCTAATCTATAAAAGCCACTGTCTCTTAACCTCTACAAATTCATTGTTTGACAATCTTCCAATACATATTTCCTTCCATTTTTCAATGCCTTTCAATACCGGTGCATCTGGTTTTTCCGAAATACACTTATCTATTTGAAAAGCAGTTCTTGCACATGCGGAACGAAGATTTATTGTAGATTTTATCTCTTTTTCTGTACATTCCTTTATTTTTTCATAAGCCGTATGCTCTGCACACTCTAATAAAGCCTTATCTAATGGCATAAGAATTTCATCTGATAAATCAAGCACCCCCATATATGCCAAATTATGTATAGAAATATAAAACATCTGTAATCCAGGCTGTTTCCCATATCTTATAAGTCTTATTTGCTCGATCAACAATTTTTTTGCTATATCTAATTCCGGCCACTTCAAAATAATATATTCAGCAGCATTCGTCGCATCTGCTATTTTATTCTTATCATCACTATAGAATTGATCAATAATGCTTTCTCCTAATTCAGCTTCGATTCTTTCTTTCCTAAACAAAAGAGCTCTTGATTTTAAAGTATTAATCCCATATTCGCTCATTTCATCAAGTATTTTCAGTAACTTCACTACTAAATCAGAATCCATCCGATCTATTTCAAATGAAAAGCTACCGATTACACGCTCCAGTGCTTGATATCTATCATAAAACTCATCATAATAAAAATCCCTATGCTCATTATTATCAAATCCGCTCCTACCGATTTCCCAGTACTCAATAAATCTGTTAAGGATGATTTCGATATCCGCAATTTCCAATAAATCAGGGCACAAATAATTCATACACTGAAGTTCTGCAAATATTCTTGCCTCGCCCATCGTAACTGATTCAAGTCCTCTGGATTTCAGATTATCATAAAACTTATTATCCATAATATAGTTTCGTACAAGGGTCTTAACATCTCTTCCCTCTGGACTTGGCCACTTCAAAAAGGCTGCGGCGTAGTATTCCTTAAAATTCGGAAGTCCTGTGTCTTCATTTACATTTTTCCAAATTAATTCGCGTAAATCCGCCAATTGTTCAGCTGATAATAGAGACCATTCTCTTAATTTGTTTAAACGCGGAATAATCGCCCAATAATCTTCATCCGATTCACTAGCACATTTTATCAAATCATCTATAATAGTCGAATCTATATTTGCTTTTTCATAGTATTTTTTTGCAAGGGTACTGGCAGAAATCACATCAAAAGGATCGGTTGATCTATCCTCACCTATATGTGTTCTGTTTTTTGTTGAAGATAATAATATTTCGTTTAAATACTGTGATTTAATATTTTCATCTATGATACAAAGAATCTGATAAATCCATTTATCCATTACACGGTATTCACGCACAATATCTGTATCAATTAACTTGCACATCAGTGTCAATAATTTTTTTTGCTGAACTAAAGAAGCTACCGAAACTAATCTTCTAAGTATTTCCAACCCATTATTCAGCAAATGAGTATACGCATTACCTCTTGCAGTATTTACGCTGATACTTTCGATATTTTGTTCGATACATTTAAATGCATAATCAAATAATTTTCTACAAATATCAAAACCGGCACTGATACAATTTTTACGTGAAATAATAGATTTAACTACTTTGTCATTTCCTGATCTCATACACATGAAAAATCCCAATGACGGAGTATTGATAAATAGTGCGTTAATAAATTCTATTTCCCGATGTGAAAGAAGTCTTGTCATACCAATATGCAGCGGCATTGCAATTCTTGCCAATACTCTATAAAAACTATAGATTTCTCCAAATCCATTGCTCCCCCATGTGATTGTTCTTATTTCTCGATTTATCTCAAAAGGTTCTTCCTTGTGCTTACAGTAGTAATTATACAAATAATTATTCCATTGGTTTTTTTCCTTCTCGAAATCAAAAAATCGAGAATAATCTTCTATTCCATTCCATGCTACATGAAGCTCCTCATTTTTATCAAATGGATGAAGTCCTTGAATTACAAATGCTAAAAGTTCGTATGCATCAGATAAAATAGATCCGCATTGTACAAAATCCTTATTTTTTTCTTTTGGCATGCTATCAATGGATTCTTCTAGTTCAGCAATGAGTGTTTTCAATTCTGAATATGCACTTTCAAGCAGACCACATTCTGCCATTAGACCAACCTTATTCAAACGCAATGCATACCTATTATCTTCACAGGAAAACTGTTGTATTTTATCTCGAACATCAGATATTTGCATTTTATAAAAGAGATGAACTATGAATTCCATTTCAAGTTCTTCATTTCCGGTTTCCATTATTACAGCACTTTTTTTCATCACATCGAATACTTTTTGCCACGAATTCCAATTCATGTCTTCTCTATATTCACGCAATAGTGATTGACCAATGTAAAACCATTTTTCGTTCTTATCCTGAGCTGACCAGTCGCCTTTATCTTTATACTCTTTCCACAGTTCAAAAATATGGTTCTGCAGTATTTGTGAAAACACAATAAATCCTGTTTCATGTCTCCATACTAATTCAAATGCAAAATCTATTTTTTCTTGCATGGACAGTTCAGCTGTCTTCCACAATAATGATTCATCTCTGGTATATGACGCTAATATTTCTCTTTTAGCTACTGGGGCAATATACCATCCCGGATATAACTCACGTTCTTCCTTCCAATGTTTTGTTAATCCTATAACTTCGGCTTTCCGTTTTTCATTGCTACCAAACAACCCATCCGTCTGATAAAATTTTAGGTTCCACGTGAACAAATCCTTGGCATCACCAATCACTGTTCCATTTTCTATATGAACATGTTCATAATCTGATTTTCTTAATCCATAAGAAACTCCAGATATAGAACTCAGTTCATTTTTAATTTCCGATAGTCCAGTAGTTAGTAGAGTCTTTAATTCTTCTTGCTTACGTGAAAGCCTATTAAAAAATAATCTTCCTTCCAATTCAGGATTATTCATTGCTGTAAGTTCAAAAAACATTTGCACCAATGAATCAATTATCTTATCAGCATTATCAACATAATATGCCTCACATAAATCATTTAATTTTTGTCTCAATGCTTCTTCCATATCAAAAGCATCATCTTTTCGAATTTCTTTTAAAATCGCTCGCAGATTGTCTTTAGAAAATGCCGCTTGCAAATCGCTCAAAAATAATGTGTTATCTCTACATTTCAATCCTGTTAAACAAGAAGCAGCCTCATTAATTTTAGAGTCAACATTTCTATTTTTCAAATAATCACGAGATGTACTTGCCGCTTGCCCAATAATACTATCCGAATAATTATCACATAAATTTTCTAAAATTCCTTTTAAACCACCAATTACAAGTGAAACATCCATTGTCATCTATTACTCCTTATCAGCAGGATTTTGCATATCATTCATTTCGGCATTTCTATATCACGTAATACGATAATAAAAGCTTTTTTCTGACTTTTCAGAATGATTTTTCCCAGTCTACCAATTTCATGATTGTTTTTACCGCATTCACTATTCTTGGAGCAAAGTACGCCTTTGTAAGCCTTTTCTTCGAATATGCCCATATAAAATTCTTACTGGTACTTTCTATCAATAAATCTGTAAAATATCGTTCCCAACTGACATACTCTTTACTGTCTATATATTCTTCTGGATTCTGAAGTATTGTTTCTACTTTTACTTCCGGTATTTCCTTTGTTGAAAGTAACAACCACTCAAAAGATTCTGGTGCATAGAGTACAATGTTTCCCTGTGTTTTAATGCATTCACTGATATCTTTCATCTCTGAACCAAATGCAGCTCCATCTACGATGACCAAAATTGTACCCTCTTCATTCGTTCTCTGTTCCAACTGTCTGATGATATTTGACTTCCCACTAGCAGAAAAACAGTTCACACCCTTCTGTCTGGACATTTCTTTAAAAAATTCAAATCCAGAATTGGAATCCTCTGTTATTACAAGTTTCGGATTGATATTCTTTTCCTCTGATATTTCACCATACAAATGATAAATCTCATTATATTTCTGTTTCGCATCATGAAATTTTCCAGATTTGCGAAATCCATATATTTCACTTACACTATATGGCAATGCCGGAAGCTTTTCTCTTGTAGCCAGTACAAAGTAATTATCAGATCCCTGCACAAGCTGTGCAAACTTCTTTGAAACGAGGAAGCGATTTCCTTCATCAATAAAAATAATGCTTCCTGTTGTTTCTTCTATCTTTCTTTCCCAATCCTCACTATCAATCACTTTACAGGGGCAGTCACAGGAAAGAAATACACCGCTGTCCGCACCATATCTTCCATAATCATGTATAAGATCAATTAAAACAGTCTTACCTGATCCACTGTCACCAGTAATGATTGTAATATTCCTATGAATTACAAAATCATATTTCACTTTTCTGGATTCTACAATGATTCTATGTGAACCTTTCATAATCACTACTCCTGTTTCATTTCATTTAAATACTTATTTGCTATAGGAACAAGTTCCTTCATTGAATGGACCGTTTCTCCTCCATTTTGGATTTTTATCTCAAATTTTGTATCTTTTCCAAAACTCATCATATGTCTGAGATTAATGGTAACATCTTTAAGCCTGCCTATTTCCAATATCCATTTTGCACAGTTATCGCCACAGGTCGAGGCATTGAAAATACGATCCGGTTCATTTAAAATCAGCAACAATGTTTTCACTCCTCCTGACAATCTTTCAGGAGGAATCTGTCCCAACACCGGACTGTTAATGCATTCACCACTCAATACTTCTGAATCATCAATATCTTTAATCATCTTTTTCGCCAGTTCTGCATCAAGCCATTCTGGTTCATAACTGTTTTTAAAATAAACATTTGTATTATAAATACTGTTTTTCACATCTCCATAAATAATGTTCAACATTTATAAGAGCCTCCTCTCAAAATACAATTCTTCTTATAACATGGTTTCGTTCCGCCAAAGAATTCCGGTCTGATTTCTTCAACCTTGTGTCCTCTACTGCCAGAACTATAACAATCCTCTAAAATAATGCATCTTAATCCAGCCCATCAGAGTGTGAAATCCTACGCCAATATAGCAGAAACTTAATTTTCGCTGTACTAGTGAAACATTCTATATTCTTTGTATATGTTTTTACATTTACCACTCTTCACATTTAATATCGCTTGCTGTCATATTATAAGTATGCAGATAATCCGTTACATCCATAAATACTTCGTCAATCGAATACGGAAAAATATCTTCCGGCGCAATATATTTCAGATAAATGCTGTAAATCCTGGTGCTGTATTCCAGATAGAGAGCCATCCGGGGAGGAGCAACAATATAATCAATCTCCAGTGCAGGATTGATATTTAATTCTGTACTGTCATCAGAAGAACCAATAAATGTTCTGTTCGGTGCTCTCCACCTGCGGGCGCTGTTGGCTTCTTTTACTTTTTGAACAACCTCAAATAAACGAGCCCTTCCGGGTATCCCATAACACTTTAAGGCTGGAGATACCGCAAGACAGATTGTTTTTTCTGTTCTGCTTTTATCCGCAACCACAAGATTGATTGTCAAAGGATCCCGATTTCGTTCTTTACATTCCACAGACGCATAGAATGACTTAAGATCAATTGCAATATAGGTTCTTTTCTTTTCCATCATTCTACACCTCCCGATTCTCCTGTGTTCCGTTTGTGATTACATCTCCTTATCCATTGCCATATGTATCATTTTCTCGAAGGATTCTCTGAAATGCTCATCATCCTCCGCTGTTCGTTTTCTTGGGCCTTTTACATGATTCTTTCCGGATGCCCTGCGTGCCTTCTTATTCAGATGCCGCTCCATAAGCATCTGGTCAATATTCTCATTCGTATACCATTTCCCAGATTGATGAATCGCATAAGGTCTACGCTCCGCTTCGGTCGGCTCAAAACCAAGGTCCACTGGACCTTGTGAGCCCTTTTCCAAGTGCCATTGCAGCCACTCCATAATCCTGTGATATAACAATATCGCCTTTATGGCAAATGCTGATCAGTTTATAATCCACTGCATCTGCTCCGGCTTCAACTACAATCACTTCACTGTAATCAGAAGATAACACATGATTGGTATCACACAACAACGTTACCGGAAGATTGTGCTCTTTTGCAACTTTTTCAACAATACCAACTACCGGACAGGCATCTGCATCAACAAAAATCTGCATATCTTCTCCTTTAATTAGACATAAATGGAGTGCGAACCTCAATGAGATTACCACTGGGATCATACAGTCTTACAAGCTTCTGCCCACCTGCAAGTTCTGTCAGTTCTGTGGCATATCGAACGGAATACTTACCAGATTCATATTTTACAATCAATCCATCTATAGCAAATTCCTCGAAATACAGTTCCATCATGTTATTGAATGGCGTAGAAGTCTCATCCAGCGTCTTCCCCCATAGACCGGCATCCTGCAAAACAAGTCCCTCCGATAAGATCACATTACCTTCATGCTTAAGAATCACTTGCAGTCCAAATAAGTCCCTATAAAACTCTATGGATTTTTCTATATCATCCACCACGATCAATACATTTTTCAGCATATCCGTCACCTCGCAATCCGCTTTGGTTATATAATTTTTCCGGACAAATGATCAATTTCATGTTGGCAAATCTGCGCCGTCCATCCTGACAATTTCTGGCGCTGTTTTTTCCAGTTGAAGTCATAATACTCTACTTCTATTTCTTGGTATCTGTTCGTCTTACGAACACCATCCAGGGACAGACAGCCTTCTTCTGTCTCATACATATCACGCTTTGAAACAATCACCGGATTGAACATCACAACATCTATGAATCCCATATTCACAATGATGATATTCTTCCTTATACCAATCATATTTGCAGCCATACCAACGCACCGTTCCCGGTTCGCCTGCAGTGTGTCTTGCAGATCCTTTCCAACCTGGATATCAGCTTTTGTGGCCGGCTCGGATGGCTGGCCTAAAAAGAAAATGTCTCTTACTATTTGCTTTACCATTTATTTTCTCCTGTATTTAATTTCTAATTCTTATTTATCCTGACCTGAAATCTTTCTCATCGGCTCAAGATTAATTTTACAGCATCAATCAAGTCCTCACTAAATCCTTTAATACCAACTCAAGTATAACATAGATATAACCCCTGTAGTGCATAAACTCGAAATATTCCTGTTCACTGGCAAATAAAATGTATTTGTCTTCTACGTATCCCATATATCCGTTGCTTGTGTTATAACCTTTCATCTGCCAGTTCCCCCTTGATTTCTTTTTCTAATGTTATCAGTTTACACCAAATGGCTGTACAAAAATTCCAACAACCATTACTGTTCAGGAATTAGCAGAACTAAAAAAACCAATGGTGCAGACTGATAACAGTCAAAGCCATTGGTTTTCTTTATCCAAATATATTCTCTGGTTCTTCTACAATTTTTATTTTACTTTTTCCAACTTGTTATTTGCATCAAAGCAAACCTTGTCCCCTTCATTAATATTACATTCATAGAGCATGGCATCCTCTGCTTTTATCCTTATTTCTTCTCCTGAAGAATTCGTAAGCGTCACTATTGCCATGACTGGCATGCCTTTCAGTCGCTCTTCACAACCGAAGTCCAGGTCTTCCTCAATTCGTTTTACTGTGTATATCATAGCAATTCCTCTGAAAATAATGTTAAAAATCAGTTCTCCATGTTCCTTCGAATTTTCTCTATCAAAGTGACATCTGCCGGTAACCAGGCAACGCTATCCAGTTGGTCCTTCGTAAGCCATTTTGCAGCTTCCGCTTCTTTTAATTCCAGGTGACCGGCTGTGACCTCTGCCCAAAAGCAATCCATGGAAAGGTGAAAGGTGGGATAGTCATACTCTATAGTATCAATCAAATCCCCTACCTTAATTTCTGTATCCAGTTCTTCCATGATTTCTCGCTTTAATGCTTCCTGAGGTGTTTCACCTGCTTCGATTTTTCCTCCAGGAAACTCCCAGCCGCCTTTCAGCTCACCGTAACCACGAGCCGTTGCAAAAATTTTATTCTTTTCTTTCATATTGTCGCAGATAACTGCTGCAACTACTTTTATTGTCTTCATCTGTTCCTCCTCTACGCATTCACGATATACTCGTAAATATCTTCTCTCACCGGCACATCAAGAATCCATTCGATTTCCACCGCCGTTTTTTCTGTATTCGCCATCATAAATTCTTTCGTATTTCCACTTGCCGTCATATGTCCGAGATAATAAAACTCTTTCGAAATCTTATCGTCCTTATTCTTTCGCACAAAAAGCTCTACCTGAATATCACGTTCTTTTGCTTTGAGGAAATTCTGGACATCTTCCGATTTTAAGCTTCTTCCGGATTTGGAAATAGCGATCAAGCGATTTCTGAATCCTTTCACAAAATGATCCTCGTATTTTGTGGTATCGCTGATGTCTGCTGATTTGTCATAGTTAATAAATACAGGAAATGTCTTTGTCTTCTTATCGTATTTGTAGCCACCAATGTTCAAAGGCACTTCATTCTGCTCCCAATTCAATAAACGACAAACATCTTCATAAGTATATTTCTGGTACAGCACCAGATCCGTATCTTCATAACTTGACTTGTAATCCCTTTTATAACGGCTGATTCCAAAATCTACCAATTCATCAAGAATGTTATAAAAATCTTCGTGCACTGCCATCTCCGCAAAGGATTTTGTCGGCTTATAATCATTTTCATCTTCCTCAATGAAAATGCATTGCGAATAAGCCTTCTTCCCTGTCCCCGCTGGGAATTCATTGGTCATAACATTTACAAGATTTTCCTTCTGATTCTGGCTGATTTTCTTCCCGTAATGCTTCATGTCTTCCGAAAGCCCGGCAAACAAACCAATCTGCGCCGTTCCCTGTACATAAGCAAGTATACGTTTTAACAGTTGAAGCTCCTGAATACGCTTTCCATTTGCCAACTTTTTAGACACAAATTCGATCACCTTCTCCTCTTGTTCTGAGAGGCGAATTTTATAATCCTTTTCATATTTCACAAGAAACTTATAATACGATCCTAAGCTTTTATTATCGAAAATGCGGATGACATCCATTTCACCATACGTGTCAAAATCACACAACTTCGGAATCCTGCCAAGTTTGCCCCTAAGGTTCGTATAATTTTCCTTTATCAGTTTAATATCCGAAAAGTTCGCATTGTCTACGGATGAGAAAATCCTTTTTCGGCTGACCTCATCAAAATGTACGGTTGATGCACCAGGTATTACACGGCCACCTTCCATAATGTAGCGGCGAATATTGTCTTTGTTGTAAGTGCGATCTCCGGACAACGCAATCGGGATCATAAAGTTATTGTTATAATTTCCGATAAAATCCAAAATAACAACATACTCTTTGCCCTTTGCTTTACGTAGTCCACGGCCAAACTGCTGAATAAATACAATCGGCGATTGTGTCGGGCGAAGCATAATGACCTGGTTCACCTCAACGATATCCACGCCCTCGTTTAAAATTTCCACAGAGAAAATATAATCCAATGGCTCATTCTCATCTGTCGCATCGCCCTCATCCATCGCCAGCCGCTCAAATGCAGTTTGTCTTTCCTGCTCTGACGCACTTCCATTTAATGCGATCGTGCGAAATTCTTTTCCAGTCAACGGATTGATCATCTTATTAAACTTGGCAGACAACACTTCCGTTTCCATCAAAGTACTGCAGAAAACAAGCCCCTTGACCTTCTCACCGCTGTAACCATAATAATCTGCCTGGGCAACAATATGCTTCACGCGCTCATCACTCGTAAGCATAGAAAAATCGCAATTACATTCTTCATTATCACCAATAATCGACAAATCAGTTATGCCAAAATAGTGGAACGGGCAAAGTAAGTCCTCCTCCATCGCCTGCTGCAAGCGGATCTCATAGGCAATCTGATAATTGAAGATTTCATACACATTTCTTCCCGCAATGTTGTCATCCCTCTTATCCGGTGTAGCTGTCATTCCAAGCCACAGCTTTGGCGTGAAATGTTTCATTATTTTCTGATATGTCTCAGCAGAAACGTGATGTGCTTCATCCAGCACGATACAGTCAAACGCATCTTTCGCATATTGAAGCAAATGCTCATCTCGGTTCAATGTCTGCACTGTAGCAAACACATAATCTGCATCATATTCACGATAACCTGCTCCAACAAGTCCCATTGAAATAGATTTTGCAAAAACTTTTTCGTAGGACTTCTTCGTCTGCCTCGCCAGCTGCCCCCTGTGTACTAAAAACAATACTCTTTTGAAACCAAGCTCACGCATAGCAAATGCGGATGCATAGGTCTTTCCTGTTCCAGTCGCGGAGATCAGCAACGCCCGCTCTTCTCCCTGCTCCAGAATCTTCCTCAAATTCGCAATAAATCTCTCTTGCATAGAGTTTGGCTTTAATCTATATTTTTCCAGTGACGGGATTTCTTCGCTTTTTGCGATTTCCCGCTGGTGTTTTATAATATTGTAGCGTTCTTTGTAGACTTCATAAAAATCATTATATGGTAAAGCGTACTCACTATTCCATAACTTCTGAAATTCTTCTACGATTTCTTCCGCAACCTCACCATTTTCCGTAGAAATTAGTTTTGTATTCCACTCTTTATTTACCGTCAGCGCCGCACTTGTCATATTAGAGCTTCCGATGATGATTCGATAAATCTCTTCTTTTTTAAAAATATATCCCTTCGTGTGGAAACCATTTCCAGCCGCTTCCACGTCATACATTTTCAAAGTAACATTTTTCAAACTATTAAGTTTTTCAAGCGCTCTCGGTTCACTAAAGTTCAGATAATTTGTCGTAAGAATCTGTCCTTTAACGCCCTTTTTCTCAAGCTCTTTTAACGTCTGCAGAAGTGGTGTCACACCACCCATTGTGATAAATGCAACACTGATCTGAAACTCTTCGCAGCGCAGTAATTCATCCTCTACGGATGAAATAACCTTCTTCCCCTCTTCCGGATTGTTCGATACAAACGCTGGCTTATATGCCAGATTCGCCGCCATGGAACCATTTATATATGCGGCACTTAGGCCGTTTTGCAATTCATTGATCACATTCACATCCATTGAAACAGATCTCCCTCTCATTTCATGATGAGCAAAACAAAATGCTCTGCTTAGTATTATACCTTATGAGAGAAGGTTTGTCATTGAAATCTCCTGGAAGCGAGCGTGGCAAATGGAACAAAAAAACAGGTTCGGACGCACTGAAATTAACCAGTGTATCTGAACCAGGCTTTTCTATAGTCTTTCCGATGAATAGCTGGGCTGGCTTTTCATTGAAGTTACTCATTTAATTGTAAAATGATTTCCAAAATATATTCGTTTCTTTTTTTATATTCACCATATCATATAAATACACTTTTTCTACTTACATTATGTCTTACAATCATCGCTACATTAAATTTTGTATTCTATACTATCACACTGGCACCAAATGGCATGAAAGAAAGTCTTGCCATCTTGAAAAACTGCTTTCCAAACGGCCAGAATGCCAGGGTTGCAAATTTTTTTCGATTTCTCAACCAGCTTTACGGCAGAATCTCAAGCCAGTATCCATCTGGATCTACAATGAAATAGATTCCCATCGCTTCATTTTCGAAGCAAATGCACCCCATCTCTTCGTGCTTCTTGTGCGCTGCCTCATAATCCTCTGCCTTGAATGCCAAGTGGAATTCGCATTCACCCAGATTATACGGCTGTGGATGATCTTTAAGCCAGGTAAGTTCCAACTCAAAATCACTTACATCGTTACTCAGATACACAATAATAAAATCATCGGTAGTCTTTCTTCTCACTTCGTGCAGATCAAGGGCCTCGTTGTAAAATTTAATAGATCGGTCCAAATCTGATACATTGTAATTTTCATGAATCATCTTAAATTCCATAGTTCTTCTCCTTTTGTACATTCTGTGTTTCTAATACGTGACTTAGATATCAAATCTCCACCCACAATCACCATGATAAATCATTTGTTTTGTCATACCACCGTCAATGCAAATATTTTCACCTGTAATAAAGCCTGCTTTTTCAGAGCAAAGAAACAGTACCATGTTGGCAATATCCATGGGATTTCCCACACGATGAACCGGCTGCTGCACTGCATCTGCTCCTGTATATTCGGTAAAGTCAGTATCTATCCATCCCGGAGAGATTGAATTGACTCGTACTCTTCCTGCAAGGCTGACTGCCAACGCATGAGTTAATGCTGAAATTCCGCCTTTTGCTGCGGTGTAACTTTCTGTTTGAGGCTGACTCATGCGGTCACGGGAAGATGAAATATTGACAATGGCAGCTCCTTCAGAAAAATATGGCTGAAATAGTTTGGTCAGATAAAACGGTGCCGCAACACCTACTTTTAATGCATAATTGAATTCTTCATAAGAACAGTTGTCAATTCCTTTCATCAACGGTAATGCGTTATTAATAAGATAATCCACATGACCATATTCGGTAATTACCTTTTGAGCAAATTTCTCTAATGTATCCTGCTGTGCAAGATCACCGGTAAAGTAAACTCCAGGCTGCTTATCAATGCTACAGACAAGGGCTCCTTGCTTCTGAAATTCCTCTGCAATAGTCTTTCCAATGCCCTGCGCGCCTCCCGTCACAATAACTACTTTATTTTTAAATTCCATATAAAATTCTCCCCCAAAATCCGCTTTCTATTTCTGTTGCCACAACATTGTGTATTCTTTTTCACCAGTAACATCATCTAATCTTTCACACTGGATATCGAACCCTTCTCTTTGATAAAACGAGAGAGCTCTGGTATTCTTCTGGTATACATTTAATCGTAATCTAACATTTTTGTTCTTGATATAATCTAATAAAAGTTTACCTATACCACATTTATCATCCAGCTCATATTTTCCAACATAAATCTTCAACCCAATACTTCACTATCAGTAACCCATATATCGTCCTCGCACAAAAGCCTCCCTCATCAGTCAATCAGATCATTCTGAAATCTGGACAGATGTTCATACGGTAAAATCAGACGACCTCTGTATAACCCGCACCCGTCGTTAATCAAACTATTACTTACTGCTGCAAACATATTCACATCCAACTGTGTGAGATCCAGGTTTAACAGGCGCATTCCTCTTTCGTAGGCTTCGTCGAAACAGACGCTCTCTCCCTGTGGGATTGCGTCTCTTCTTGCGCGTTCGCTTTCCTGTTTTTTTTCATATCCCAGATGGTTTGCTGTGCCGATTTCTGCCACATCATCCATATCTTTTGTCCGGATCTGCACTTCAAGGAAAGAGCGGGAGCTGTTATCATAAAATGTGATATGTAAGGACTGGTAGTCGGACTCTTTTTTCTCTGAAATATAGTCTCTGTAATATGGTTTCGCGATGTCATCCAGTAACGGGAAATGGCTTAACTTTACTCCGTTCGCCGGTTCTGCGGTGAAACCTCTTTCTTCAAGAAATCCCGGAAGTTTATTTGCAATATCATACAAATATTTCAATTCTTCTGTACCCCTATCCTGTCCCGGTGCCAGGTGGCATTTCGGCAGGGAGATCACGATACGATAAGCAATCAGGTCCCGAAAGCAGCTTAAACGGTTCTTCAGCTCTGCAATTGGAGGATAAGTTCCGTGTTTGCTGTAATAGTCATAAATGTACTCTACTATATACCCGTTAAATTTCTCCTCAGCACGAATCAATGATTTAATTCTTCCTTTTACTGTGAATGCCAAAAATGGATACTCTTTTGTCATATATTTATAAAACTCTCTGATTTTCTGTGACTGGGCTGTGAGGAAATCGTTATGTTCCAGTAATTCCTTGATCTGGATCAGGAAGTTACAGTGGATCAGATCAATTTCATTATGATTTTTCTTTGCATCTTTTCGCAGATCTTCTATATAATTCTGCAATATCTTTAATACGGTATCTCCGGAATATAAGTAATCATTTAATGTTATCATATGTATTCACCCTGCCTTCCTGTTCACAATGTTATCTCTGTAAATTTTATTTTTCTTCTATTTTAGCAGACTTTAGAAGTTTATCAAGTTAAAATATTAACTTATTATCTCCATTGATACAAAAACAGACGGTTTTTACACCGCCTGTTTTCTATCATTTCCGTTATTTTCCTTAACATCATCCAATCGGCTCGAAATCCACTGCGCCATGTTTGCACAGTGGGCAGATGTAATCTTCCGGAAGTTCGTCGCCTTCGTAGATATATCCGCAGACTTTACATACAAAGCCTTTCTTGCCTTCTGTCTCTGGTTTTGGTTTTACGTTCTTCTGATAGTAAGTATAGCTCATTGTCTCCTGATCACTGACTACTCTGGCCTCTGTTACGCTGCAGATGAACATTCCATGTGTTCCAAGATCTACATACTGTTCTACTTTCAAGGACATAAATGCGTTAATGTATTTATCAAGAAATACCAGACCGTTGTCAGAACGGTTTATTTTCTGTCCGGCAAATTTATCCGCACTTCTTCCACTCTGGAATCCAAACTGCTCAAATACTGAAAATGGTGCTTCTACAGAGAGACAGTTTACATTCAGCACACCTGTCTGTTTGATAACATGATGGGAATAATTCGTCTTATTGATGTTAACTGCAACCCTGAAAGGTGAATCTGTCAGCTGGGTAACAGTATTTACGATCAGCCCGTTATCTTTCTTTCCATCATTAGATGTCACCACATATAATCCATATCCAATACGGAATAACGCAGTCATATCATTCTTATTTGCCAGTTCATCATTCTTTGCAATATATTCCTGGCAGAGTTCAGAAGCCATTGCCTCCATCTGATCTCTGTTTTCCTGATCTACCGCAGACATAATCTTCACTGTAGTATCCAGCCAGTTAATCTTTTTGCATTCGGAAAGCATACCTTTCATTACTTTTGCCGCCAAAGGTGCCCAGGAACCATTTTCAATCAGACCTACTGTGCGGTTCTGGAAATTATGCTCTACCAGACGTGTGATAAAGTCATTCATAAACGGATAGATTCCGGCATTATAGGTAGTTGTTGCAAGCACCAGTTTACTGTAGCGGAAAGCATCGCTGATTGCCTGGGACATATCGTCTCTTGCAAGGTCATAGACAACCACTTTCGGGCAGCCTTTACTTTTTAATTTCTGGACAAACTGATTAACTGCATCTTTCGTATGTCCATATACAGAAGTATAGGCAACTACAATTCCTTCTTCCTCAGGTGTGTAGGAAGACCATGTATCATAAAGTCCGATATAATGACCCAGATTCTCAGTCAGTACAGGACCGTGTAATGGACAGACTACCTGAATATCCAGAGTTGCTGCCACTTTCAGAAGTCTCTGTACCTGTGCTCCATATTTACCAACGATACCGATAAAATATCTTCTCGCTTCGTCATCCCAGTCTTCTTCTACATCCAGCGCACCGAATTTACCAAATCCATCTGCGGAAAACAGAACTTTATCAGTACTGTCATAGGTTACCATTACTTCCGGCCAGTGTACCATTGGCGCAAATACAAAGGTAAGATTATGATTTCCAAGGCTGAGTGTAGAACCATTCTCTACTTCCAGCTTCTGACCTTCCAGATCTAACCCGAAGAAATTCTTGATCATCACAAATGTTTTCGCATTGGCAACTACTGTTGTGCCAGGATATACTTCCAGGAAATTTGCTACATTTGCAGCGTGATCCGGCTCCATGTGCTGAACGATCAGATAATCCGGTTTACGTCCATTCAGTACCTGCTCCAGATTGTCCAGCCATTCATGTTTGAAATTAGCATCTACTGTATCCATAACTGCCACTTTTTCATCGAGAATTACATAGGAATTGTATGCCATTCCATTCGGTACAGCATACTGTCCTTCGAATAAATCTACCTGATGGTCATTAACACCTACATACTTGATCGTATCTGTAATCTTCATTGTACGCCCTCACTTTTTTATAATATATTTTGCTCTGTAAATCTTTATAATATCCATCTCTTTGTTTCTGGTTTTATTCTATACTATTTTAGTCCGTTTTTCAAGTACAAATTGGTAATTTTTTTCAAAATAATTCTTTCCCCTTTGGAATTTTCAGATATGCTACTTTAGAGGACAGTATCTACTTATCTTTTTCTTCTTCTCCTGTCGTAATACTCCATATACTTCCGTTTTTTTCATGTTTCTTCACTCTTCTCCTTCTTCAGTCATACTCAAAGTGACTCCTGGACGCTCCGTGCAAAATTTCTGAATTTCTTCTAAAAATCTCTGCCCGTATTTTTTCAATTTATTCGCTCCCACTCCTGAAACGTTCAACATCTCTTCTTCATCAGAAGGCTTTTTCACACACATATCAATTAATGTTTTATCACTGAAAATAATATACGGTGGCATGGATTCCTCTTTTGCAATTTCCAATCGCAATTTTCGCAGTATTTCAAACAAATCGTAGCCAGCAGAAGTAAGTGCATCTGTGCTTCGTTTTCGTACTGCTTTCTGTGTTTTTTTCTTCTTATCTGGTTCTTTTTCTTCATATGTACGCATAATCACGCGGGTATTTTCATCTTTCAGCGGAGTAATATCGCCAAGTTTCAATACACTGTATTTCTCCTGTGTCTGATACAGATAACCCATTTCTGTCATCTGGCTGATTAGTGTCCTAAGTTCTGCTTCGCTATGCCCGCTCAAAGCACCATAAGATTTATATTGATCCGTTCTAAGTTCCCGTAATCTGGCTCTTTTAGCCCCCATCAATGTTCCGAGAACTATTGTCAATCCATAGCGCCCCCTGGTCTCTGCGACACAATTGACTACCCACTTTGCCTCTGCTGTCATGTCCACTTCGTGATACTCTCTGTGACAATTTCCACAGTTATCGCACGGACCTGAAGTCTTTTCTCCAAAATATTCCAGAATATAATTTCTCAGACATCCGGTTGTCTTGCAATACCCTTCCATCGTCTGAAGCCGGCGTATATCCCTCTGTCTGATCAGATACTCATCTTCCTCATCTACATCAGAAAAATCTTTATTATCCAGAAGCATTCTGTCGATCATGACATCCTGCAATGAAAAAAGCAGAATACACTGCGAATTCTCTCCATCACGGCCTGCACGTCCTGCTTCCTGGTAATAATTCTCCATACTCTGAGGCATATTGTAATGAATCACATAACGCACATTAGATTTGTCAATTCCCATTCCGAAAGCATTCGTCGCAATGATAACAGGGGTTCTGTCATAGATAAAATCATCCTGATTCTTCTTCCTGGTTTCATTGGTAAGCCCGGCATGATATCTGGTGACAGGAACTCCTCTTTTAAAAAGCAGTTCAAACAGATTGTCCACATTTTTTCTTGTAGCGCAATAGATGATTCCACTTTCTGTTGGATGTTTCTCTATGTACTCCATGATGAATTCGTCTTTTCTGCGGATGTTTTCAACACTGTAATATAAATTCTTTCTATCAAATCCTGTGATCACCACTTCAGGATCTGCAAGGCTCAGTGTGCAGAGAATATCATTCTTTACTTCTTCTGTCGCTGTTGCTGTAAAAGCACTGACGATAGGTCGTTTGGGAAGATTTTTTATGAACTCAACGATTTTCAGATAGCTGGGCCGGAAGTCCTGCCCCCACTGAGAAATGCAATGTGCTTCATCCACCGTCACCATGGAAATCTCTACATTTCTGGCAAACTCCAGAAATTCATAGTTCTCCAGGCGCTCCGGAGCCACATAGATAATTTTATATCTTCCACTTGCTGCAAGATACAAAGCTTTACTAATCTGGTTTTCTGTAAGCGAAGAATTGATAAATGCTGCATGAATTCCTGCATCGTTTAGCGCCTTTACCTGATCCTGCATCAATGAGATCAGCGGTGAAATCACAAGCGTGATGCCCGGAAGCATCAGTGCCGGAATCTGATAACAGATGGATTTACCTGCTCCTGTTGGCATAATTGCAAGGACATCTCTGTTCGCCAGGATGGCCTCTACAATTTTCTCCTGTCCTTCTCTGAATGTGTCATATCCAAAATAAGTTTTTAGTGTTTCAAGTGCATTCACTTTTTTGTCACCTTCCATGCTTCATTTGGCGGAAAACAGATCTGCTCGATTTTGACCACCTGATCTGTCTCCTCTGGTCTGATATTACGGAATTCATACTTTTCCATAATTGTTTCGTTGATACATTCCTTCATTTTTCTACTCCATAACTTGATTTTCCTCTATACTGACACGTTACTGTGCAGTTCATTTTATTATACTGTAGCTGTTGCAATTTCTCAATGCGTATTTAAGATATGTGGAAATTATTTGATTACTGTTTACTCCGTGCCCAGTAACACGCTTCGCGATGTACAGGATTTATGCAACAGATGAAGATATTGTACCGGAAATTCTTTACATCCAGAAAGTCAGGACAGACGGAGAATTTGATCTTGCCTGGCAGGATATCCCTTACCAATGCTGCAAAGGAAGCCAGGCTCAACCTACTCCATTCTGGTACCAAGCATATGATGTTAAAGAATATAAAAAATGATTCTTCATGATTGAAATCAAAAAACAGAGCATAAACTAATATGCTCCATTTTTATACGTCTATCCTATATTCTATTTTTCATTTTTGCATCTCTTACCTGTTTACAGATAGTCTGCTCCACCTTCTCAATATCCAAAGGTTTTGCCAGATGTGCATTCATTCCAACAGCAATACACTTTTCAGCATCCTCCTGAAAAGCATTTGCTGTCATGGCAATAATCGGAATCTCTGCCTTTTTTATATCCTGTAAATGTCTGATACATTTGGTTGCCTCATAGCCGTCCATATTCGGCATCTGGATATCCATCAAAATCATATCATAAGTTTCGGCCGGCATCTGCTCTATCCTGTCCACACACTGTACACCATCTTCCACCCAGTCAATAATAAGCCCTGTTTCTTCAAGTATTGCAATTGCAATTTCTGCGTTCAGCTCATTATCCTCTGCCAGTAAAATATGTTTTCCGCGTAAACTGCTTTCCATATCAGCGGCATCTGTTTTTGATGCTTTCTGCCCGTAATAGTTCTCATCCGCTTTTTTTGTATCAGGATAAGTGTAAACACAGTTCCTTTTCCCAGTTCGCTTTTCACGTCTATGCTGCCGCCCATCAGATCCACATATTTTTTTACAATTGCCATCCCAAGACCTGTACCTGCAACTTTACCAACGGTCGTATTTCGCTCCCTTGAGAAAGAATCAAACAGAATTGGCAGAAATTCTTTGCTCATTCCGATTCCTGTATCACGAACCTCTATCTGAATTTTCACAGAATTCTCTTGTTCACATGGAATCTCCTGTACAGCGACCGTAACGGTTCCTCCTGCCGGCGTATATTTGACTGCATTACTGATCAGGTTCACCAGAATCTGTTTTGTTTTTGTAATATCACATAGGACCTGCTGATGCTCCACCTGTGTTTCAAATATAAGGTTCAGTCCTTTTTTGTCAGCCTGAGGTCCAAATACACTTTTTATCTCATCCACTGTCTGATCAATCCGGGCATAGCTTTCATCCAGTTCCACTCTTCCACTTTCAATACGAGCCATATCAAGTACATTATTGATAATTGCCAGCAAAAGATTCCCAGACTGTTCGACCGCCCTCTGATAATGAAGCAGTTTTGGATCTGTCAGTTCTTTTTTCATCAGCTGGTTATACCCAAGTAATGCATTCATCGGTGTACGGATATAACTATACCTCATTTCCGCTATTACGTGTTCTTATTGTACCTGTAATAATGAAAAAATATTAGTTATCAACTTTGCAAGCATTCATTTCCACAACAGGAAGCATACACATAAAAAAATAAAGATACTTTCGTTTCCACAAAAGTCATTTTCGCTTATATCCTGCCTTTAGGAATTTCCATATAAGCTGAATAAACGCTTCGTCATCAATCCTCTTTCTCAAGAGGTCAATAACTACTACAGCGAAAATTAATTATGCTTACACTTGCTGATAAGCACCTTATCTTGTCTTTTATGCAGGCTTCTATAGCCGTAATCCTTTAATATCTTTAATACGTGATAAGATTGTATTGCAGCTGCAGCTGATAACGCCGGGAAGTGTATCAATGACTGTGTGCAGGAAGTGTTCCATTTCATCACTTGATGAAGCTACGGCATGTACATGCAGCTTGTCTCTTCCTGTGACACGGTAAATCTGCGTGACGGTATCATTATTATGTAATATATCTGTCACCTGCGACAGATGGTCTGGTTTTGTCTCGATTTCAAAATAGCATGAAACAGCACCGCTGATCTTTTGAGGGTTTATTATAGTTGTATATTCTTCAATTATGCCTTTTTTCTCCAGAGCCTGAATCCGGGCTTTTACTGCCACTCTGGAAATACCGGTTTCTTTACCGATATCAGAGTAAGAAATACGTGCATTTTCTATAAGCAACTGGATGATCTTCTGATCCAGTTCATCTAAACCGTTCAGGTACATAAGTGTCCCTCCTGTAAAATAATATCCTCCGGATAGTAATTTTTTTTAAATATCATATCATTTATGTTGCTGAAAGTAAACGCTGGCTTGACATAGTAGCTGTAACTACATATAATTGTTTCGTAACGTAACTTAAAACTTGCATTTTGAATACATGAAATAAATTCCGGTGAAGGAAAGAATGAGTGAAATTATAAAGGCTGTGGAGGAATATGATAATGTCAAAAGATGAATATTTGATCACCGATACACCTCTTAAAGCATTGACGGTTTTTGCAATGCCAATGATTTTGGGCAGTTTTTTTCAGCAAATATACAATATGGCTGACTCTATCATCGTCGGCCAATTTGTTGGCTCCTCTGCACTTGCAGCTGTCGGGGCCTGCGCAGCGCTGACCAATGTTTTCATTTGTGTGGCACTGGGGGCAGGTGTCGGTGCCGGTGTGCTCGTGAGTCGCTATTTCGGTGCCAGGGAGTATAGAAAAATGAAGACCATCGTGTCAACGTCCTTGTTTAGCTTTTTAATTCTAAGCATAATCCTTGGTATTTTTGGCTTTTGCTTTTCCTACTCAATGATGAGGGTATTACAAACCCCCGGCGATATACTGAATGATGCAGTGTTATATCTGCGGGTCTATTTCGTGGGCTTTCCGTTTTTGTTTATGTATAACATTCTTTCCAACATGTTCACTTCCATTGGTGAATCAAAAATCCCACTGGGACTCCTGGTATTCTCGTCAATCTTAAATATTTTTATGGATCTTTGGATGGTGGCCGGACTTGGTCTCGGTGTGTTTGGTGCAGCCCTTGCAACTCTTATAGCACAGGGGATTTCTGCGGTGTTTTCACTTTTTCTTTTCCTTAGCCGGATGCGTCGATATAAAAGTCGCTTTGATTGGTTTGACAGGCAGGAGTTATATTCCATGCTTCAAATTGCTGTACCTTCGGTTCTTCAGCAGTCTACAGTGTCCATCGGTATGATGATTGTACAAGCTGTTGTAAATCCTTTCGGTACACAGGCACTTGCGGGGTATGCGGCGACGATGCGGGTAGAGAATGTTTTTTCATTGATTTTTGTATCCATTGGCAATGCGGTTTCCCCATATGTTTCCCAGAATCTTGGTGCAAAGAAAATTGAACGGATCAAAAAAGGATATCACGCTGCACTGGTGTTAGATGTATGTTTTGCAGTTCTTGCTTTTATAGTCATTGAAACATTGCATACTCAGATTTCCTCGCTATTCCTTGGTAAAGATGGAACTGTCCTAGCTTATCAGGTATCCGAGGGTTATATGAGATGGCTCGGTTACTTCTTCATCTTTATGGGAATCAAAATGGCAACCGATGGGGTTCTTCGTGGTCTTGGAATCATGCGCCCGTTCCTTATTGCAAATATGGTGAACCTGGCGATCCGCCTGTCAGTTGCTTTGATTTGTGCACCGCGTTTTGGCATTGTATTTGTCTGGCTTGCTGTACCGGCAGGTTGGTTTGCAAACTTTTTAATATCCTATGTGGCTCTTCGGAAATCATGGCCGACTGATAAATAGGTGCAATCCCGATAGCGTGAAGTAATTTACCAAGGAGGAATTTATAGTATGAACGATAAATGTGTAGTATTGAATGCAAAGAAAATGAATTTTGATGGGAAGCTGGATTTTTCCGTTTTATCTTCTGATGTTACAGTATATGATGATACAACAGAACAGCAGCTGTCAGAGCGTATTCAGGGTGCAAATATCATTGTAACAAAGGAGATGCCTGTGAGTGCAGAAATGATACAGAAATTCCCGGAATCTGTTAAACTGATCTGCGAGGCAGGTACAGGATATAATAACATTGATCTTGAAGCAGCACGAAAGAAGGGGATTACAGTCTGCAATATTCCGGCATACAGCACAGAACGTGTGGCACATACTGCGATCATGATGATATTGAATCTGAGTTCTGCAATGCAGGTACAGATGAAGATGCTGGCATGCGGAAATCATGACAATTTTACCAGAAATCTTCAGGTTCCGCATGTTGAGGTAAATGGAAAAACACTTGGTATTATAGGTGCAGGACACATTGGCAGGAAAGTTATCCAGATCGCACAGGCTTTGGATATGAACATACTTGTATATACCAGGACACCAAGAGAGGATGAGAAGGGGATCCGCTATGTATCGCTTGAGGAATTACTCAAGAATAGTGATTATGTTTCCATGCACTGTCCATTGACGGAAAGTACAAAACATATGATAAACAAAGAGTCTTTATCACTTATGAAGCCCTCAGCATTTATTATTAATACTTCAAGAGGTACACTTATTGATGAGGCTGCTCTTATAGAAGCATTGGAAAATGGTACGATTGCAGGAGCTGGACTTGATGTTCAGGAAACTGAACCACCTGAAGAAGCCAGCCCTCTTTATACTATGGATCAAGTCCTTTTGACGCCACATATGGGATGGAAAGGACTTGAGACAAGACAGCGGTTGGTTTCTATTCTGGCGGATAATATAAAGCAGTTTATGGAAGGGAATCCGATCAATGTTGTATCAGGTCTATAGTATCTGGCAGCAAAGTGATGATATAACATTCGGGTTTGCAGAGTGAAAAAATATTCGTCTGATTTTCTTACCACATTTTATGACAACAATTTATAGTTTATACCACAGCAGGTACGGTTTCTGGCAGATTCATTTTAGACAGCTCATTCTCCACATGAAACTTATCTGGAATATGACACAGGCAGAACTCGGTGTAGCTCTTGGCTGGGGCCAGGGTGCGAACCGTCTTGCCCAATACGAAACCAACTACCGGGTCCCCCGTAAAGATCTGGTAACAGAAATGGCTAAGATTCTGGACGTAAACCCACTGGCACTCCATGAACCAACTACGGTGAATGCTTCTAAGCTAATGGAAATTTTGTTCTGGATTGATGAATTTAATCCTGGAATGATTAATCTCTTTCAATTGGAGACTTATCCTAACGAAAAATCAAATTCCAGCAACGATACCTCTATACGCTACCACAATTCCGATAGTCGGCCTGCTCATCCACCTGTTGGCATATGGTTTAATTATGGGATTCTTAATAATTTTTTGAAAGAATGGACAATTAGAAAAGAAGAACTGAAATCCAGCTAGATTACCAGAGATGAATATTTTGAATGGAAAATCAACTGGCCACAGATCTGTGATGATTGCGATAAACAGGAACCGTCAAAACAGTGGAGAAATTTATATAAATAATTCAAAGACCGAAACTCTCCATCTTGCTTTGAATTTCGGTCTTCTTAAAGCTCATTCGTAACCGGTCAGTGCTTTCACAGTTGCCATAAATGTTGCTCTTTCATATGATTTCTACAAACGTCTTATAGAAATCATATGTCTTTCCGTTTTCCTGTGCACAAAGCAAAAAGCGGCTGATGATTGTACCAGTACGGTGTGATTCCTGAATACGTGATAAGTGTTCGTGCAGGTTATTAGGAAACCCCTCTGTCACTTCTTCCCTAAGCAAAAAAGTTACATAACGATTTGCCTTTTTTTGCCAAAGAATACTGGATTTTGGAAATAAAGAACTCATTTCCGCTGGTATAGTAAGCCCACGTTGTTCCTGTGGAAGTGTTTGCGTATGCTGCACCCGTGAATAAAGATATGGATTTTCAATATACTGACGCAGCTTGTCCCTTTCAATCAAGTCAAAAGATACAATGCAAGCTGTATCAATATCAGACTCTTGATATACCTGTGTTTTCAATTCCTCCAATGTCTTCAACGCCTTCATATGATAGCGTAATTTCTCCATCCGACGTGCAAGCAGTTCTTGTTGATGTTCCAATTCTAAAAGTTTCTCAGAAAATAATTTTCCATGCTGCTCAGGCGTTGCGGCATCCATTCCACGAATTTCCTTTAACTCTAACCCAAGATTTTTATAAAAAATGACATCTGAAATGGTCATTAAATCTTCAATTGCATATTCCCGATATTGATTTTCAATTTTCTTTCCGGGATGTAAAATCCCCTTCTCCTCCCAATACCTAAATGTAGATGCTGGTATATCAAAAAAACGGGCTATTTCTCCAATTTGAAATCTTTTATCCATGATTCTTCCCTTCCTGGTTTTAAAACTTACTACTATTTACCCACTATACTATTTTTCACGTTGACCTTCAAGCTACTTTAAGGTTTATACTTCCATCAAGGGAGGAAATTTTTATGGAAAATGCTTTAATTTTTGCTTCTGAAAAAGAAGTTCAATTCACAAAACTATTAAAATTTATTGTTCCGACATATCTAACATCATTATTTAACACAGTCTATACCATTATTGATGGTATTTTTGTTTCTACATATGTCGGAACCAATGCACTGGCTTCTATTAACATTGTTTATCCTATTGTAAATGTATTGACCGGAATTGCACTTGTATTTGCTACCGGCGGCAGCGCTGTCACAGCTTTGCACATTGGAGGAAACAGAAAAAAGGAAGCAGACCGCTCCTTTTCTGTCAGTTCTTTTGCAGCTATTTTGCTTGGATGCCTCATTTCCCTGATGATTCTTACGAATCTCTCAGCAATTCTGACCATGCTCGGTGCAACCCCCGTGACAATTGCAGGGTGTAAAACATACGCACGTTGGTGGCTTTTTGCAGCTCCCGTCGTAATCGGTAAGGAACTGTTTACATATTTTATCCGAGTGGACGGTGCCCCCACATATAGCTTTATAACTGCACTGTCCGGTGGTATTTTGAATATCGTTTTGGACTATATTCTGGTCGGACAAATGCAAATGGGAATCTACGGTGCTGCACTGGCAACAATTCTTGGGCTGGTATTGTCATTTTCTATGGGAATTTATTATTTTATCCATAAACAAAAGTATCTTTCATTTACCTTGCATAACTTATCCTTGCGGGAAGCCATGCATTGTATGATAAATGGTGCATCCGAATTTGTCAATCAACTTGCTATTGCAGTTACAACCATCGTATTTAACCGCACTGTACTCTCCTTTGCCGGTGAAGACGGTGTCGCCGCAGTTTCCATCATCATGTATCTGCAGTTTTTGTTTATCGGTGTCTACTTTGGTTTTTCTATGGGCATAGCACCATCTCTGAGTTATGCGTATGGCGACCGAAAAATAAGAATTTGTCGAAAACTGGAAAGCTATGCTCATCGCTTTTTCGCAGTAGCTCCAATCGTCATTTATGCACTGACCTACTTTCTTACTCCAGTTGCTGTATCCTGTTTCGCAGATACATCCAGCCCTGTATTTCCTATTGCAGTGTCCGGAATGAGAGTTTATGGACTTGGTTTTCTATTTTCAGGAATTAATATTTTTGCTGCAATTCGAATGATGGCATATGGAAAAGGATATTTCTCCGGTCTGATCACATTTTTGCGTTCATTCCTACTATTACTTTTATTTCTGATTGTACTGCCTTTGAAATTTGGTTTGACTGGAATATGGCTCGCCGTTCCTGCGGCAGAAGCTCTAACATTACTCGTTGCTGTATGGTTTCTACGGCCGATTCATTGTTAGAATAAGACTCCTTTATAGAAGAACCACAACTTACACATGACATTCAAAAAATCCCTTATGTATCCGGACTGTCCTTCTCCTTTTTTCTGTAAATCGGCGGGTCTTCGACACTTGCGAGAAATAAAAATTACTATAAACCGTATAAATGCGGGCTTTTTTACTTTATAGGAAAGACCGCCGAGGGCGGTCTCCTGAGTAAAAAAGACACTCCAGTTCTGGAATGCCCCATAAAAAATAGGGACACCCGCTTTTAACAAGTATCCCTATAATCTATCAATGATCTGATAGCTCTCTATTCATTTTCATATTCAAGATTCTTTGTGTTCCCCGTACCGAGGTCTAACGCAACAACAACGGTTACTTTCTTCACAAGGCTCTTTTCTTTGTGATTTTCACCTATTTTTCTGAAACTGAAAAACTCCACAAAGTACGTAAATTCAAGGATTTCTACATATTTTTACTTTGTAGCAACACCACAGTCTCAACGGTACTTTCGTTGTCCCAACAAAGTTCCTGTGTCTCCCTGTCTCCAAAATACACTGGAAAACGGAACTTTATGTGCTTCAGGAATCTGCCATCTGGCTGCTCCTGCTCGTAAATGTCCACCTGTTCCACAAAACTGTTAAGAAATTCTTTCTTCTCCAGGTCGGTGAACTTATCATATAGTTTATCAAAATATAAAAGAAATTGATAGACGTTTTCTTCTGATATTTTCTGTTGCCGGATATTCAGCAGGCGATTCTTAACTTCTTCTATACTGTTCTCCACGCCTTCAATTTCATCATACAGACGATATAAGCGTGTCTCCATATCCTGATATTTCTTTTCATAAAATTTATCCATGATATCCAGACTGTCCATTTGCTGTCCGAGTCTAGCTTTTGCTCCGGTCAACTGCCTGTACTGTTTTTCCAGTCTTTCAATCTCTTTTTCTATTTCTTCTGTGTCTATTCTTGAACCGATTTTATTCAGAATTGCTTCTTCAAATTTAGGATTCTTCACCAGTTTCCGAATAACTTCTTCCACTGCATTGTTAATCTTCTCTTCGCTCCATTGTTTACGATATCCACATTTATGACCATCTACCAGGCGACGATGTTTACACGCATAATAGAAATAATCCTTATATAAGGTTCCGTCTTTCTTTTTCTTTCGATTCACGTTCCCATACATACCGCTTCCACATAACGGGCATCTCAATATTCCGGATAAAATATGCTCATGATCGAGACTATGTGTCTTTTCATATTTCACACCTGTTTTTTCCCGTTTTTGATGAGCCAGCTCCCAGTCTGTTTCTGAGATGATTCCTTCATGGATACCATCGTGCAGCATATAATTTTCCTGCTTTACAATGCGATATTCATTTCTTGTTCCAGAAACTTTCTCGTTCTTTCTTCGTCCATAAGCCAACTTTCCGCAGTATACCGGATTATCCAGAACGCCTTTTATAAAGGAAGAAGCAAATGCGTCCAGTGTATTATTCTGTCGTTTTTTCTTTTTATATCCATGCTGGTTCAGCCATGCAGCAATCGCTGAGATTCCCATATTAGTATGAATAAATTTGTCATAGATCAGACGAATAATCTCCGCTTCGTCCTCTGCAATCTGCAATTCTCCATTTACCAATTCATAGCCATATGGAGCAAACCCACCGTTCCATTTTCCTTCCCTGGCTTTCTGCTTACGTCCTTCCATTGTCTGAACAAGGATATTCTCTCGTTCAATCTCTGCCACCGCAGATAAAACAGAAATCATCAGCTTTTCACTATCTTTTGAGCTGTCAATCCCATCTTCTACACAGATCAGATTCACTCCAAAATCCTGCATCCTCTGCAAAGAATTTCACATAATTCTACAATACGGTCAACAGAACGTACCCCTCGCATGTTTGCGTAAGTAACCACAGCATACATCATAATTGGGTTATACCCGGTTCTTCCCTTATCTGAACAATTGGCCAGCAGACCAGAAAAATCTAAATCCTCCATCACTTTTTTCAGGGTATAGACTGGATCGTCGTCAGGTAAACTCAATTCGAAGAAACTAAAGTTAATTTTCTGTTGCCCAAACTCAAAAAAGTCGTTATAATAATTAGTTGTTAGCATAGTTACATTATAACATGTAACGGAGAGAAAGATGGTTGTCGTTAGCCATCTTTTTTTCTTTTTATGATAAAAATTTGAGGAGGGTGTGACTTAGTATGAGTCACACCCTCCCACTCTTAGAACTGTCTATTTCCCGACAGTCCCTTTTGTATCAATCAATATTCTAATGTTTTTCCATCAAGTGGAATATCAAGAACAAGTATCCTATACAAATGCACTTTCCTCTTTTGCTTTCCACAAATCTTTTAACACTGTTCCTATGTCTCCCAAAATAGCAATCCCCTTATCTTCAATGAATTCCGGCAAAAACTGATATTCTGAATTTACGGAGATATAATATGCATCTTTCAAACTGTTTGTCAATTCCCAAAACGGTTCCTGTATAAACATCGGTGTCATGCGCCCTACTCCAAGTTCTATCAAAAGGATTTTTCTATCTTTGTTCTTTTGAATGTATTTTGAGATTTTCTCATATTCTTCTTCGTATTTTTTCCCTTGCAGAAAATTCCCATATCCTCTTACCCAAGGAAACATTTCCGCACCACAATGAGGACAGCGAGGAATCAGTTCATCCGGCACCATTGTCCCCTCTCCCATAGCCGCAATCATATCTGCCACAGGTTGTACGGCATCCCATGTTTCGTCCTGACAGCACTGGGAACACTGGAAGAAACGATGATCTCCCTGAATCTCACTGACCTTTTCTTCCGGATAAATCTTTACAAACTGTGTATCCTGATTAGTCGTTAAGATATGAAAATCCTTTTCCCGCAAGATTCTATCCAAATCCAGATATGGCTCTCTGATAGGAGCATTTTGTGTAGTATTTAAAAAGGTTGCCACATATCCCCAGTGTTCATTTCTTGTAGAAAACCGATGCATCATTCCGCTAAAAGCACCTTTGAATCCATACTTATCTGCAAATTTTCCAAAATGCTCACGAAAAGAAGGGGTATCACTATAATAAAAGTCACCACCTCCAGCCGCTGATAAACCGGATGCTCCGCCTACTACGATACACTCTGCCTCCTGCACTCTGCGAGCAAATTCCTGAATCTGTTCCTCATAAGAAAGTGGTTTTTGTTTGCTCAACACTACAGCAGTACCGCCGGATGCATAGGTACTATAGTGTCTGGAATAGTTCATTTGTGTTTTCATTACCAAATTTTCATAACAGCTCATTTTTTTCATTCTCCTATCTCACAACTGTAATATCTTTAACCATCTTACTTAGTCTATCCTTCCCTTTCTGATTTCCTTTAACGCTACCGTAAGATTACCATCCACACCGATGGATTTTTCTTTGATTTCCTCTGGAATGTAAATTTCGCCCTTGTTAAATGTGATATAACTTGCCTGTGGTTCTACTGCTGCAAGCTGCATCAAAGGAGCTTTAATCATCTGATTTCTCCAACCAATGCCAAATTCCAGAATTACCAGCTTCTTTCCATGTAAATTCTGAATAAATTCTTGATAGCGGGCAGCCTTTTCCTTCCAATTTTTTGTTTCTGTAAACGAGGACATCTCACCCCAATTTACTTCCATATCTCCACCGCATTTTGGACATTTCGGCAGTAACTCTTTGGGTACTCTTCCGTTTACTTCCTCTTCTGTCATGGCGAGAACTGCTTTTTGATTAGGATAGACCTCGTCATGACATCTGTTCTTGCACCGCATCTGGGTTAATTTCCCTTCCATTTCAAAAACACGGTCTGCCTCAAAACCTGCCGGCACAAAATGATCCTCCGCATTGGAAGTTACTACGAAATATTCTTTATCCTTTACTAGTGCATAGATGTTTTTCATAATCTCACTCGGCTCATCCTGCATAGCTTTTGCCTTAACAAGTCTACTTACAAACGCCCACTTTTCTTCTACCTTCATTGGCACTGAAAATCCGTGTAAAATACAACGCAGTCCGTATTTTTCTCTGAAATCTCCCATATTTTCCTGAAACCATGCGTCATCTGCAAAAATATTATATCCCTCTGCGATAGACAAACCATTACTGGCTCCAATCAAAATACCATCTGCTCCTTTGATGATTTGGCTTATCTCTTGATATACATTCATCTTCACCACATTTCCTTTCCCGCCAGAAAACTGACTTGTTCCTCCTTTTGCATACACCACTTTATCTCCTTTTTTATATCAGATTCCACACTTTTTATTTTGCTTGACTTTTATTTTTTTACTTGTTAAAATTAAATTTACATCAAGCATTAAAATCATATTATCATGTAAATTTAAAAATTGCAAGAAGAAAATTCGAGGTGACAAATGAAATATTCCACAAAGCTTAGTGACACCATTCATATTCTTATATTTATTGCTCTTGGAGATGACGAACAACTCTCCAGCACAAAAATTGCAGAAAGTATCAAGACAAACCCGGCTTATGTCAGGCAGCTTATGGCAACCCTGAAAAATGCAGGCATTGTTGTCAACACACAAGGTCATGCGAATGCCGCTCTTGCAAAATCGGCAGATAAAATCAATATGTATGACATCTACCGAGCCGTAGAGGGCGATAAGCCGCTGCTTCACCTGGACACAGATACCAATCCGGATTGTGGAATCGGTATCAACATTCAATTCGCTATTGGGGACTTCTATCATGAAATTCAAAATATGGTAGATGAAAAAATGAAATCCATTACATTGCAGGATATTATTGATCGGTATTATTTTAAAATCAGGAAAGTTAAAAGCCTTTAACTAATCAAGAATAGCAAGAATAGCAAGCACTGCCTGTGTCATGACACAGGCGAAATCCCCCACACTTTCCTATCGTCTGTGTGGTTAAATTTCCATACATGGATAACTATAACTACCACAAAGGTATGAATGTAATCATTCAGGAATTAAAGGATCTGTTAAAGACAAAAAGCATTGGCACTGACTCTGACCAGGCATTATTGCTAGATTTTCAGGTAGACCTTGGAACCATTTATCTGATGACTGCCAATCTTCCGCAAGCCAAAACATATTTTAAAAGAGCTTTCAAAATATATGAAAATATCTGGGCTGATGAACCGGAAATGATTGAGGCAAAATGTCAGGAAATCCAAGAGTTATATCCACAGGTTGGTTTCTTTCTTGGACAACAGATATCAAGTTTTTTAACAAAACAGGCATAATTTGGGGGAGAAAGTATTTATTTCAGTTTTTCATATATATCTTATATAATGACAATGTGTTGACATTAGGCACATATTTGAATATACTATACTTGAATGGAGGTGTTCTGTATGGCAACAACTAATTTAAATATTCGTATAGACAAGGCAATCAAGGACCAGGCGGAGGAAATCTTCAATGAGCTTGGTCTGAATATGACAACTGCTGTAAACATGTTCCTGAGAACCGCTATCCGTGAGCATGGTATTCCTTTTGAATTAAAACTGGAAGTACCGAATGATACAACAGCCACTGCCATTGAGGAAGGCAGAAAAATGATGAAGGATCCTTCTGCTCCGCGTTATTCCAGTATGGATGCGCTTAAGGCAGCTCTCGACGTATGAAATACGACATTCAGTTTACCAATCAGTTTAAAAAGGATTTGAAGCTTGCCAAAAAGCAAAATAAAAATCTTGATAAGCTGTTTGAGGTAATCGGTATTCTGGCGAATGGCGGTACGCTGGATGCAAAATACAGGGATCATGACCTTACAGGAAACTACAAAGGCACGCGTGAGTGTCACATCGAACCGGACTGGCTGCTTATTTATGAGATTTGTGGAGATGTTCTTGTTTTGATGCTTTATCGCCTTGGTTCACATTCTGAGCTGTTTAAGAAATAAGTACAAATCGGGAATTTGGAAAGGGATGCACTGCCATGCTGAGAAAGTTGAATTGTTTTTTAAACATCGTTATTGGTTCATCAATAGGAGTTTTCATTGGATTCGGAATTTATAAGTTCTGGCACTTTAAAACCTACCCAAATTTATATGCCATACAGTCTGCACCGTGGTACACAGAGCTGCTGTTGGATGGTGCCTTGGTGGCTGTTGTGGTGGTCGTATGTATTATCCTAAAGCTGATTATTCGGAAAAAGTCAAAGCCATAACTTCCAATTGAACAAAATCGCTGCGCGATGGCCTGCCAAGGCTATGGCGCAGTTTTTCTTTACACTTTAATAAAAAAGCAGTGGGAGCCAAATCCTACAAGTAGTATTGTTAAGTCACCACAACCAACAATCAAACAGGATCGACATCCCCACTGTCTATGAAAAGAATACCATTGAGCTGCCTTTCTGGCAAGCAGTTTTATTATGCTAATGCTCCTCCATGTAAGCAGTGTTTATACATTTACGATTTGCTTTACATGGAGGATTTTATTATGTACGAAGAAATTTTTAATCAGATTAGATCTGCTGCGAATAAACGGAATCTCAAGGATTCCACGATTCATGCATACTGTACCAGTGTTGCTCTTTTTTGAACCACACAGCCAAGGATATAGATGCATTAACAACTGACGATGTTGATACATTCCTAACTGAAAAGAAACTTTCCGGGATTTCACCAGAAACATACAATCACTACCATTCAGGAATCCGCTTCTTTTACAAAAAAGTATTGAAGATGAATTGGGATGATGATGACATACCTCGTATGAAAAGGGACAGAAAGTTACCAACGGTGCTTACAAAAGCAGAAATATCAGCTATTCTTGATGCTACACCAAATCTGAAGCATAAAGCTATGATCGCTACTATGTATTCAGGTGGACTTCGTGTTTCAGAAGTCACACACCTTCATTACCCCATCTTCAAGCTGAAGCTCACCGATTCTCTCAATGATTGCTTTAGCATCCTTTGCAGACAGTTTCTTTTCTATCGCTTCCGGTGTAATTTCCAATAGTTCTGCAATCTGTGCGATTGCTTCCTCTCTGTTTTCCAACTTGCCCGGAACGATTCCAACCAAAGATGCTGTACCTTTTCCTGCAAGGACACGTCCGTTCCTATCCAGAATTTCTCCTCGTTCTGCCTGTGTAGTGGAAACTCTTACTTTATCTGTAGAAGTTAGATTCGGAAAAATCATGGAATCATCCCAAACCAACTTATATCCTTCTTCGTCCTTTAGGAAAAGTGCTTCATTCTCTAACTGCACATATGTGTAGATTATTCTATCAGGGAAAAACAACATCGCCCAATTTAGAAACCATTATTGCAAGAAATATTATTCCTATTAGACCCGATAGGCACCGGGAACGAAAGCTAACAGCAAAAGCATTTCATGGTTTCCTTTATAGAGTAGCATAAAACAAATGAAAAGAATACTTATTTTAGGCAGATGTGAATCTGTCTTATTTGTGTATCATAAATACAGAAAAAGCAGGAAAGCTATTCACTTTCCTGCTATATTTCTTTAGAGTCTGCCTTCTTGCAATGTTAACTTAATGACATTGGCCGGAAGGTATCATACATTTTCGCAAAAGTGATACCTTTTAGCAAAAGCCTATTATTCAGTAGAGTCTCAAAACACCCCTCTGTTTTAATATTCAAATGTTTCATTCAAAAGACCTGAAAACACACATTCATTTTCTCCCCTTAATATCCTACAAGCCGCAGAAAATCAAGGTTTCTTTGAAAGCAGACAAACGGTTTCAATATTCGCCTGAACTTTGATTTTATACTGCATAGCGAAAGTGTGCAATAGATTTTCAAAGTGGGGTAAGAAATTCCCCCCATCTTCCCTTGATTATTTGTTATTTTTTGCTTCGGCAAGTAAAACAGCTTTTTTCAATGGATTAGTTGTCCTTTCAGCCAAAGATGCCGCATCATACTTGTCATTATAACTTAACGCCCTTCCACTTAACCAAATATCTATTTGATAATCCTGTTCTTTTAAGATTTCAATATCTCTTTCTGAAATTTGCAAATATTCTGGTTTCAAATACGCAAACAGACTAGTGGAAATTTCTTGCTTTGGTAATTTCTTTATTTTGAATCCTTGTTCTTTCCAAGTAGATAATATTATCTTTTCTCCATTATAAGGTACTGATTTACATTGTGAAACAAGACTATCATATGTCATCACACGAATATCATTATCAGACTTTTCTGCAAACATTGCTCTTCGTTTTTCTGAATTATCTTTTTCAGCATTTCTTCCAATAACTAATACATATTTAAACCTTACAGAATTCTCGTTTAGAGGAACTCTTAATTTATCTATTTGATGAAGAATTGCTTCTCTATTTTTATTGACATATGCCTTCCAAGATGTAATCTGATCATATGCATGATTAAACTCTGAATGAAAATAAATATTTTCCTTATCATTTGTAAAAATCTTCTTTTTTGCATCTTCCAATTCAACTAATACAAATTCCCAATAATCAGAACTCTTAGTTAAATATGCAAAATCCGTCACAAATTCATTACCCAACTTAAATTTGGAAATCACACAATTCATATGCAAATAATGATTTAGCAAAAAAGGCATTGGTATGAATATAGTATTTTCCTCAAGAAATTCCTGTATCTGATTTTCTGTATTACCGTTCTTCCCTATAACATCAAAATATTGTTCAAGCAATTTTTCTTCTAACTTCATCAAACTCCCATCTCCTTACTGCCGGATAACTTTATCAGCCAAATTTGTAGAATCAACATATATTCTCCCCATTGTTTGAGCCGCCTTAATTTTGTTATCAAGCATTTCTCTCAGGGTGTACATTCCTTCTGTAATTGGAACTAAATCCCCACCGTCTACCAAAATAGTCCTAAGTGCCTTTCCTGTTGTCAGAGCTTGTACGGAATCAGGCGAAAAACCATTTACAGAAATAAATACTCCTCTTCCATACATCTTCCCTTCTACTTTTGCTGCAAACTGATACAAGCTATCAGATGCACTCCATTTATCATGCCACTTAGCTTCTATTATGTAATGCTCTCCATCATACTTTATTGAGCCATCAATCTGTTCTCCTACAATTTTAAACGGTTCTGTAACTTCTATACCCTCATTTAAAAATAATTTTTTTAGGAATTCCTCAAATAAATATCCTCTTCGCTGTGCATTTATTTCTTTTCCGTTCTGATCTTTTCCACTAAATAAATTTAAGAAGATCTCTTTTAATTCATTTATACTAATGCTGATATCTTTCCGCTTTCTTTCCTGTTCTTCTTGTCTTTGTCTTTCCTGCTTTATTTTGTAATCCCGAATTTCTTGAAGTTGTTTTAAATGGCTGATATTTCTTTTTGCTTCGCTCTCACTCAGTTTGTTCAATTTCTGAAAATAATAAGGATCGAAATAATTCCATTCCGTTAGTTCCTTTAACATACACCTAAATTGTCCTATTCCCGAATCACTTCTTTTTTCTAAATTAGTAAAAATTTTATCTACAATTTCAGCCCTATGCAATTCTTTATATTCACTTTCCGGCATCAATTCCCTTGAGGTACAACCAACTTTTTTCATAAAATCGACTATATCTTTTTTCGGCCAAAAAATAGACAAAATGCATCCTTTCATGCAATCCATTATATCTTTAGGAAATGTAGTACCCATTGAAATCTATCGCCTCCCTACTTGTTCTTCTTTTTTTATTCAACTCCTCATACCCCATGATGCAAAACAACTTTTGCTAAAAAATATCCTTTCGCCAAAATGTATATCTCCTGTTCCAAAAAGCCTATCCCCTGGGGTAAATCTCCGATTATATCATCACTCTACGGAAACAGAAACAGACATCTATTTTATTTCCAAAATGGCGAAATCCTTTGATTTATTGGGCTTTTCTCGACAGAAGGCAGACTGTCTCCACGATACTTTCGTTGTCCCAACAAAGTTCCTGTGTCTCTCTGTCTCCAAAATACACCGGAAAACGGAACTTTATGTGCTTCAGGAATCTGCCATCTGGCTGCTCCTGCTCGTAAATGTCTACCTGTTCTACAAAGCTGTTAAGAAATTCTTTCTTCTCCAGGTCGGTGAACTTATCATATAGTTTATCAAAATATAAAAGAAATTGATAGACGTTTTCTTCTGATATTTTCTGTTGCCGGATATTCAGCAGGCGATTCTTAACTTCTTCTATACTGTTCTCCACGCCTTCAATTTCATCATACAGACGATATAAGCGTGTCTCCATATCCTGATATTTCTTTTCATAAAATTTATCCATGATGTCCAGGCTATCCATCTGCTGTCCAAGCCTTGCTTTTGCTCCGGTCAACTGCCTGTACTGTTTTTCCAGTCTTTCAATCTCTTTTTCTATTTCTTCTGTGTCTATTCTTGAACCGATTTTATTCAGAATTGCTTCTTCAAATTTAGGATTCTTCACCAGTTTCCGAATAACTTCTTCCACTGCATTGTTAATCTTCTCTTCGCTCCATTGTTTACGATATCCACATTTATGACCATCTACCAGGCGACGATGTTTACACGCATAATAGAAATAATCCTTATATAAGGTTCCGTCTTTCTTTTTCTTTCGATTCACGTTCCCATACATACCGCTTCCACATAACGGGCATCTCAATATTCCGGATAAAATATGCTCATGATCGAGACTATGTGTCTTTTCATATTTCACACCTGTTTTTTCCCGTTTTTGATGTGCCAGTTCCCAGTCTGTTTCTGAAACAATCCCTTCATGGATACCATCGTGCAGCATATAATTTTCCTGCTTTACAATACGGTATTCATTTCTTGTACCAGATACTTTCTCGTTCTTTCTTCGTCCATAAGCCAGCTTTCCACAGTATACCGGATTATCCAGAACGCCTTTTATAAATGAAGCGGCAAATGCGTCCAGTGTATTATTCTGTCGTTTTTTCTTTTTATATCCATGCTGGTTCAGCCATGCAGCAATCGCAGAGATTCCCATATTGGTATGAATAAATTTATCATAGATCAGACGAATAATCTCTGCTTCGTCTTCTGCGATCTGCAATTCTCCATTTACCAGCTCATAGCCATATGGAGCAAACCCACCGTTCCATTTTCCTTCCCTTGCTTTCTGCTTACGTCCTTCCATTGTCTGAACAAGGATATTCTCCCGTTCGATTTCTGCTACTGCAGATAAAACAGAAATCATCAGCTTTCCGCTATCTTTTGAGCTGTCAATTCCATCTTCTACACAGATCAGATTCACTCCAAAATCCTGCATCCTCTGCAAAGAATTTAAAACATCTGCCGCATTACGACCGAATCTGGAAAGCTTGAACACCAGTACAAACTGAACCTCATCTGTTCCATTCTCAATATTATCCAACATTCTCTGAAATTCCGGTCTGCCCTCTACGCTTTTTCCAGATTTACCTTCGTCTGAATACTCATTTACGATTTCCATATTCTGAAATTCCGCATATCTCTTGAGTTTTTCTTTCTGAGCCTCCAGACTGTAGCCATCTACCTGCATGGTTGTGGATACTCTGGTATAGGTATCACATTTTATCTTTTTATTCACTTTTCCTCCTCTCCTCAGAATATCCCAAAGCAATTTCCAACAATTCCGTTGCAACTTGTGAATTTCTGATACGCATTAAGTTATCCCAGACATCAGCTTTTCCAAGTAGATTCATCCCGCCATGCCATACTATTTCATCATCAATAACGGCAAAACATTCTTCTACTTCTGTTCTTGTTATCACATTTATTCCTACCAATTGCATTGCTCTGATTAATTCATAACATACATCTGACTTTCCGTAAGTAATATCTTCCGGATCTGTTGTAATAACAGTGACCTTTACCCCTACTTCCTGTCTCTTCTTGATTAGTAATAAAAATCTGTCAATTTTATCCTGTCTGATATCCGGACTGGAAATTACCACCATTTTTTCTGACTCTACAATATTTTGCTCGAATTTTTCGGTATAATTTACAGAATCAAATATTGCGTTTATTATTTGTTTAGGTTGCAACTCTTGTGTCCAGATTGAAAATCCTGTCTTCCTGTACGTTCTCAATCTTTTTGCATACATTTTATCAAAATAACGCACATGCGAATCAATATAATCATACACATAAACGGCTTCTTTTCCGACATAATCTCTGTTTAATCTACCTACATACTGTTCCAGGCGTCCTTCAAAAGATACAGGTGCTGCAAGCATTAATACATCCAGTCTTGGGAAATCAAACCCTTCTCCTATTTTCTGACCAGTTGCCACCAAAATAAGCGATTCATTTTCAGGTATCTGCTTTAATTTTACTCTTATTTCAGCATTTTCCTTATCCGAATTATCCCCATATAGAAGGAATACATGATCTGCTTTTTCCTTTAAGGCATCATGTAAAAATTTTGCATGTTCCTTAAATCTTGTTAAAATTACAGGAGTTTGTTTTCTTGCAACACAAGTTATAACATCATCTATAATCATTTCATTGCGCACCTTACTGGTACTAATCAAATTATATGCTTTATTAATATTTTCCTTGCTTTCTGCAGTATCAACTACTCTTGTGTATCTTGGGACAAAATAATGTCCAATCCCTTGCTCCTTAGCCCTCTCCAACGCAGTAAATCTATGTCTCAAAGGTCCCAGCAGCATATAGATAATCCGATCAAGACTGTCACCACGTTTAGGTGTAGCAGAAACACCATATACATATTTTGCATTTATTTTCTGCAATAATTCCATAGATGTGTTAGAAGCTGCGTGATGACATTCATCCATAATTACCATTCCGTAAGAATTAATCCGTTCATTAAATTTTCCTCTGCTGTACATTGAACCAACCATTGCAACATCTATAATCCCTGTCAATGTATTTTTATTTCCGTGCAAAACGCCTATCACACTATTTCTTTTTTTCTTTCTTCCTGTTTTTGTTTCATATTCCGGTGGTTCTTCTCTTATCTCTAAGAAATGATTCAATTCATCAACCCACTGATTAAGCAAATCTTTACTTTGCAGCAAAATGAGCGTATTTACTTTTCGCTCTGCAATAAGGTAACTACATACTACAGTCTTTCCAAATGCAGTTGCCGCACTCAGAACCCCATCTGAATGTGATAATAATTTTTCTGCCGCTAATTCCTGTTGCATTCGCAAATCACCTTTAAAAGATACTCTGATAGGTTGTCCTGTTTCTCTTTGATCTGAAACATCAACTGAAATGCCTGCTTTTTCACATTCCTGTATAATATTTTCCCGCAGTCCTCTCGGAATCTGTATATATCCATCTATATCCTTACCTAAATATACAGCACTGAAATTATAATAATTAGAATATCCCAGCCTTTTATTTTTGTAAAATTCCGAATTATCAAATGCCGCCAAACTACGAATCTGATTTTGTATTCTTGGCATAAGATTCAGAGTATCAACATAAACTCCATTGCCCAATACCATGTGAAGCTTGCCCACAACATCTGACTTACAAAACTCACATTTCTTCTTCCATAGTTTCGGTCTGACATTCTTCTCAATATTAGCAAGCGTTCCTCGGACTTCTGCTAATTCTCCCTGCCATTTTGCCATGCATTGTTCAACATCTTCTATTCCCAGCTTTTTTGTTTTATTGAAAAGAGCATCCCATTGATCAGGATATGCATTCCAATTTTCATCTACAAAAGCACTCTTTCCATTTTTAAGTGCCTGCCCCTGTAATGGCAATGCAATCAAATTACCTATGCTGCTTGCCACATCCTGCGAAGGATACATTCTATCATAATAATGAAACGATTTCAGATTGATGGAAGTTGAACCCTTGTCTAATAGGAGAAATCCAAAATTCCTTGCTGTTGCCGCAGGTATTGCCTTTTTAAAGAAAATCCATACATGGGCACCTTTTCCAGATCGAGACCTCTCAACTAAAGGTCTGATACCATTAAGCTCACACATTTTTCTAAGCGCATCCACTTCTTTATGCCACTCATTATCCGTATTTGCAAAGTCCGTAACCTCTGCTCCTTTTTCGTGATTATCAAAATCAAATACTATAAATCTGCATGTACCATTTTGCAGTAAAGGATATACACCTATTACATCTGATCCATCTTCTTTTGTGCCTAACAAATGAGCAATTATTTTTTTACATCCAAACTAATCCATTGGGTATTTTCACATTCATCACAAAATATCTTCTCTTTACGTTGTTTAGGACAAAGCCGGTCATTCCAACGATTTGCACATTGTGGAAAATACCCCCCGTTCTTTCCCCGTCTAGCATATACATCTTCTCTTCCCCAAAACATCGAAAAGAAACGTATTGCCATTTTCTCTGTAATATATGGCGGATTTACAATACGACTCCCTTGATCCAGGTCATATTCTTCTGCACTTTCTATTTTTTCTTCAAAAGGATTCACCTCTTCATATGAAATGCCTGCTTTCTTCAATTTATCTTTTAATATCTTGTTCTCATATTCAAGCAACCTAACCATTTTTCTCAATGAATCAGCATCATATGCTTCTATGTTCAAACCTCCACCTACACTTCTTATTATCTCGTAACATAACTTTCATTCAATGTCCCAACTTTATTTTAGTATTTGTTCCAACTATTTTCAATACTTATTTTTCTTATTGACGCACTTCTCTGTCAATCGTATAATTAATACACAAAAAAGCGAAAAGAGGGAGGTGTTCGTATGGCTATTTCAAGTATTACTCATAATTTTGTCATATCCAATCCAAATAGCGTAAAACATTTTATCGCAGCGATTGATGAAGCTGACCGTGACCGCACACCAAAGCAGACACTTCCCGGACATCAGTTGACAAACCCACAAGAAATCTTAGCTTTAATGTCAAAGAGGAAAAAACAAACTCTTAAATATTAAAATTCTTCAATAAAAAATCCTCTAAAACAATAGGTATTTCACTATCTCTTAGAGGATATTTCTTTACTTTAAATGATATTTGGTAATACTTTTCCAGTTTTCCGAGAAACCCATTTTATTCAATAATTCAACTTCGCTTATATGCTCTACCTCTCTGTTTACTCGGTCAATCTCCTTTATGAGCTTTCTTTTAAATTCCAGAAAATCTTTTCCAGGTAATAGATATCTAAAAGCAATCACCACAGCAAACAAATCTTGTTTTCCTTTTTCGTACTGATTACCGCTCTGTGGTAATGAAAGTTTTTTATGAAGCGGTGTATCCGCAATAGCATCTACCGTTCTGTATGTAAACAATCGTTCCCCATGCGCACATACATTTCTATATTTCGTGAGAACAGATAGAAACTGCTCCATCTGATGCTGATTCAAAGGTTCAAAGTTTTTTGATACTTTTGATTTTAAAGATTGAGGAAATACTCGGAACATTTTTGATAAGTTTCCAAACGTAAGTACATTTGCCAAAACCCATAATGGAATTTCACCATATGTCTTGCGGTAATAGTTAATATATGTATAATCTGTGGTCGTTGTTGCTCGTTTCAAGGTCGCTATCAACTTTACGATTGTTGCATGATTTCTTTTTGTATTATTATAATTATTAGCGTCCAGGTACTGCTTCTGCTCTGCTCCATACATTTCAGTAAAATAGTATGACATCAAAGAACGCATCTGTCGCTCAATCTGCAGTAAATATTTAAAGAACAACTCTCTAAGCTCTGCATCAAACTTATACAGACTGACTATTTCTTCAAAACTTGTTCCTGCTTTATATTTCTTTGTATTCGATATTCTAAAAAGATGTTTATATCCTCCCATAAGAGGAAAATATCCTATTTGCCGTAACATCTCTTCCGCATATTCTCTGTCTTTTATTCTTATTCCCTTTTCATCACTGATCCAGGAAACCTGGTCACTAAAAGAAGAGAATTTTTTCGGTGTCTGCATCTCATTTCTCCTTAAAACAAAAGAAGGAGAGACCCGCAGGCTCTCCCCCGCCTGTAGGCTTCGCAAGTTTCTACAGAACGATCACTGAGCTTAGTATACGTCATTTTAAATGTCCTGTCAATACGCCAAAACATTCTCTGTCATATCAGCTCAAAATTATTCTATGCTATTTTTCTCCAAATTATCATTCTTTTTTATCAGCTTTTAAAATTTATTTGATTTAAAAATACATAAAAAAAGCGACAGTCCGATTTACATTTTGTATTTCAGAAAACTGCCGCTTCTTTTTCTTCCTTATTCTGTTTTTCTTCCTCCAACTCCCGGAGGACTTCATCGCCGTACTTATCAATCATCCGTACCAGAAAATCAATGCACCGCTCAAATTCAATATTCTGTTGCATAAGCTCCTCACGTTATTCTTTGATCTGAGCTTATTTTACAGAACCTGCCTGAAAACCATATTGAATAGAAATTGATTTTAAATTGACACAATCAATTTAAAAATATCCGCATTTTCTTGAATCGAATATATGTTCGCATTATGATAGATATACTTAATCTTAACTACGAAAGGGGAATTTCTATTGAATCGATGCGATTTTTCTTCTATTAGCACTTGCTTAAAAAATCATATCAGCGAAAGTAATCAAATGAGTCAGCCTGATTTTTTATACGAATTATTTGAAGATTTTATGGATGATCCGGCAAATCAGGATTTTTCAATGGACAACGGTCTGGTTTGCCGTTGGCTGACCGGTCAAGCAAAGATCAGTCCTAAAATATCTGCCTACTATTCCAAACCCAGCAATCAGAAAAAGCTGGTAGAAACCATTCACCAGAATCTGCTTCCATTGATGTCTGACTGCAATATGGCTATGCAGGATATATACACATTATTTATACAAGATGACACCATTTACATTCGATATCCGCAATATCACCGGAATATCCATGCTCAACCAGGAAGTGATCCAGAGAGACCACATGTAATTGGCAAGATGTGAAGGTGGGGCATTTTTGAGATAGTTGCAACGTAAAATAA